>JBKPJS010000126.1:0-4312 GCA_046730815.1 Acidobacteriota bacterium | reverse complement strand
ATGTGGGATTTCACCTTCCGTTGTGAGGTCTCTTAGAAATCTTAAAGAAAACGGCGAAAGACCGAGAAAGGATTTTACGGATCCGAGACGCCGTTTATGAAATTCCGATTGGGTGACAGCCAAATCCAGCAAGGAATTTCGCGGATCCAAGAAGCGATTCCGTAGATCCAAAAAAGGACTTGGCGGATTCCAGAAGCTATCCCCAGAGTGAAGAATAAGAGTTGCGAGGTATTTCGCAGGTTGCCGAAATTTCCCGCAGCGACGTGAGAAGTAGAAGTTTCTCGCGCGAAGGCGCAAAGGAAGTTTAGAAAGACGGCATGAACGTTGCACGACGAACAAGCATGAACGACA
The DNA here is from genome assembly GCA_046730815.1 of Acidobacteriota bacterium. Taxonomy (GTDB): domain Bacteria; phylum Acidobacteriota; class Blastocatellia; order Pyrinomonadales; family Pyrinomonadaceae; genus PSRF01. Next base: position 3,961 of record JBKPJS010000126.1, on the reverse strand, counting down.
CCAAACCACCTGCAATCGAGTTTCGGAACGTCTACTTGAGCTTCGATGATCGCACGGTGTTAAAAGACATCAGTTTCAAGCTGGCCGAAGGCGAGATGATCTTTTTGACCGGCATCTCAGGGTCCGGAAAATCGGTGTTGTTGCGTTTAGCAATAGGTCTTCTAAGACCAGACTCTGGCGAGATCTTTGTCGAAGGGCGAGAGATCCAGGCGCTTGATGAATCCGAACTCCTCGCCATACGCGGCGGGTTAATGGGAATAGTCTTTCAGGAGGATTCACTGTTCACCGGGCTGCCGGTTTATGAGAACGCCGCCTACCGTCCGGAAGAGCACGGGTGGTCTGAGGAAGAGATCGATCGAGCTGTAACCGAGGTGTTGCGGATTGTCGGTCTCGACGGTGAAGAAGACAAATTTCCGGAAGAGCTTTCCGGCGGAATGAAACACCGGCTCGAAATCGCCCGCGCATTAATCGGCTGGCCGCGCATCATGCTGTTTGACGAGCCGACGATGGGCCTCGATCCTATCGCAGCCCTTAAAGTACTCGACCTCGTAATTCGCGCCCGCGATATCAACCATATCTCGTCACTATACGTCAGCAAGAAAACTCACGAGATTAATTATTTCGCACACTTCCTCACACAGGCTGATGCTGAAGGCAAGTTTAGTATCAGGGAAGCTCCTCCGACGAATTTGCCGAGGACAAGAGTGATGGTTCTGGACGCCGGCACGATCGTATTTGACGGTTCAGTCCAGGATTTTAGGAAAAGCGAGCTTCCGGCGATCAAGGAACTAATCACACTCGAGCGACACGATCACTCAAGCGATCCCTACTTCCCGGATCCCTGGGACAAACGGAGACACCCAGCTGAAGAGATTCTCTAACTAGCTTTGCACGAGTCTCTTCTCTGTGCGATCTCTGTGTTCTCTGTGTCTCTGTGGTCGATTAATGTTGAGCAAACAACCACAGAGACACAGAGAACACAGAGATTGCACAGAGAAGAACACGTATACCACTTCGTGCAAAGCCCCTAACTGCGCAGAACTTCCGCCAACGTCTTGAGTAGTCTTTCGGCGGTGTAAGGTTTGTTGAGGAAGACGGAGACACCCTCCAGTGTGCCCTCACCAGCGTGTAGTCCTGTTCCCAGACCACTCGCAGCGATGATTCGTATTTTGGGATTCATCCTTAGAAGGGCGCGAATCGTCGCCGGGCCGTCCATGAACGGCATCACCATATCCGTTAGAACGGCTGCAATCTCGTTCTTCTTGTCTGCGTAGATTGCGAGTGCTTCAGTGCCGTCGCTGGCAGTCAACACGTTGTATCCAAAACTTTCAAGCGTCGCGCGGGTGATCTCGCGAATCGACTCTTCGTCGTCGACCACGAGGATCAACTCACCCTTGCCAAGCGGAAGATTTGTTTGCGCTGCGGCTGAATCAATCGTCCCAGGCATATCGAGCGCCGGTAAGTACACGGTGAACTGGCTGCCTTTGTGCAACTCGCTGTAGACATTGATAAAGCCTCCATGGCTCTTCACGATCGTCAACGCAGTTGAGAGACCGAGACCGGTGCCTTTGGTCATCTCTTTAGTTGTGAAAAACGGTTCGAAGATGCGGCTTTGAACTTCCGCACTCATCCCCGGTCCTGTATCCGAGACGCTGATTACAACAAAGCGTCCCGCCTTCGCCTCGATATGCATGCGCGCATAGTTTTCGTCGACGAAAACATTCTCGGCCTTGATTGATATCGATCCACCTTCCGGCATGGCATCGCGCGCATTCACACAGAGGTTCATCAGCACCTGGTGCATTTGAGTCGCATCGGCGGAGATGATCCAAAGGTCACCAGGCACCTGGAAGCTGATCTCGATCGACTTCGGCAGGGTTTCACGCAGAATCTTGACGATCTCTTTGACGAGATGCTTCGGCTGCAACGCCACTCGCTCACCTTCGACACCCCGGGCGAACGACAACACTTGTCGCACCATGTTTCCACCACGCTCAGCGTTGGCTCGCAAAACGTCGAACCACTTCTTGCTGCTCTCGTCAGTGACTCTTAACTGCAACATGTCAATCGCCATCAAGATCGGCGAAAGCACGTTGTTCAGATCGTGAGCAATGCCGCCGGCAAGCGTGCCGATTGACTCCATTCTTTGAGCGCGCAGAAACTGCGACTCCATCCGTTTCCTTTCGGTGATGTCGGTGTTAATGATCAGGATCGACTTCGGATGTCCTTGTTCGTCGCGCACCAGAGTCCAACGGCTCTCAGCAATGATCTCAGTGCCATCTCGCCGAACCTGATGCATTTCACCTTTCCACTCGCCATTTTGGATGATTGCCTGGCGCGCGGAATCGAATTGCGCGGAACGGTCTCTGAAGAGTAGCGCTTCGGCGTTTTTACCGATCACTTCTTCAGCCGACCAGCCGTAAATTTTTTCGGCGCCCTTGTTCCAGAACAAAATATTCTGGTCGAGATCACGTACGAGGATGGCATCCTGCGCCTGGTCCAATAACGCTGCCTGCTCGCGAATCTGTTCTTCCGCGCGTTTGCGCTCGGTGATGTCACTGCGAATAGCGACGTACTGGTAGGGTTTTTCTTCGGCGTTGAGAAAAGGGACGATAGTTGTATCGACCCAGTAATAGCTCCCGTCTTTAGCGCGATTTTTGATCTCGCCCCGCCAAACCTTACCGCTGGCGATCGTGGTCCAAAGATTCCTGATGAACTCTTTAGGATGGTAGCCCGAGTTGATGAGGCGGTGGTCCTGACCAAGCAACTCTTCACGCGAGTATTTGGAAATCTCGCAAAACTTTTCATTGACGTAGTTAATGATTCCACGCTGGTCGGTGATCGCGACGATGGCTGATTCATCAAGTGCGAACTTGATGTCAGCCAGCTCCTTCCTTGAGCGCTCGAGCGCTTCCTTGGGATTCAGCTCACGGTCAACGTTAATCATTAGGGATCACCAAATCAGGAGTCAGTGCCGGCGACTTGCGCTTCCTCGAGTTTTTTCAAACGGTATCTAAGCTGATCCCGCGAAATACCCAGGAGTTCGGCTGCACGTGTTTGATTGCCACCACTTCGCTGGATTGCCTGCTTGACAAAAGATAGCTCAGCTTCATCGAGAGAAATTCCTTCGTTTGGTAAGACAAACCGGTTCGAGGCTTCGGGGCGTGCGGCGGAAGATTGCGCCGGCCGCGCCGGCGCCAGTAATCCGGCGGGCAAGTACTCAGTAGTAATTTTGTCGGCGTCTTCCAGTATGAGAGCGCGTTCAATCACGTTGCGCAGCTCGCGAACGTTGCCAGGCCAATCGTAATTCCTAAACACTTCCTGCGCTTCGCGTGACAAGCCAGTGACTTTATTTCGTTTCAGTCTCGCTCCGATCGTATCGATGTAGTGTTGAGACAAGAGTAAAACGTCATCACCTCGTTCGCGAAGCGGCGGAATATCGATCTGAATGATCGACAGACGATAATACAAGTCGAGGCGAAATCGTCCTGCCTCACTTTCGGTTTTCAGATCGCGGTTCGACGCCGCAAGCACTCGCACATCAAGGGGAATATCTTTAAGACCTCCGACACGCCGGAACGCTCCTTCTTCCAAAACGCGCAGAAGTTTTGCTTGCAGTGAAAGTTCCAGTTCACCAATTTCATCGAGCAAGAGCGTGCCGCCTTCAGCTTGTTCGAACAATCCCTCCTTGCGTGCTTTCGCGTCTGTGAACGCGCCCTTTTCATAACCAAAAAGCTCCGACTCGATGAGCGTTGCCGGAAGTGCAGCGCAATTGATCGCTACGAAGGGGCCCTCAGCTCGTTGCGATCCATAGTGAATCGCTTTGGCAACGAGGTCCTTGCCTGTTCCCGATTCGCCTTGAAGTAAAACGGATGAGACTTCGCTTTCAGCCACTTTCGCCGCAAGTCCCAGCATCTTCTTCATCGCGGCTGACTCGCCCACGATCTGTTTGAAATTGAAC
>JBKPJS010000125.1:0-6253 GCA_046730815.1 Acidobacteriota bacterium | reverse complement strand
GTGCCCCAGATTGCGAGTTGCGTCAACGCCACCAGCGAGACACCGACCAGTTTGCCCATCATCAACGCAAATGGTTTCACTGACGAGAACAGGATTTCAGCGATGCGCGTCTCTTTTTCTTCAATCACCGCTCCCAAAATTGCTTGACCGTACATCAGGATCGAAAGGTACATTACGATGCCGACGCCGAATACAAGCGCGAAGCTGCCACCGGAATCACGTTCCGCTCCGGTATCTCCGATCTTCACCGCCTGCAAGTCCACCGGCTGGAAAAGCTGCGTCCTGGTTTTCGGATCAACCTTTGCTTCGATCAAGCGTTGCTCACGCACGGCCCGGTTCAATGCTGATTGAAGCAACCTACTCGAGAAGAGGTCGCCGGGATTACGATTAAAAAATTCTGCTTTGCCGTGTTCGAGAAAATCCGGTGGCAGGATCACATACCCTTCGAGTTGTCTTGCGCGCAAACGCTGGTTGAGATTGGCCCTTACCTCCTCGATCGATTGATTCTCTGCATTTACCTGCTCCAGCACGAAATTTCCCAAACCTCTTGAGCGGCGCGGATCGTTGGCATTGCTGTTGCTTTGTTGATTGGCCTCAGAGTTCAAAGCCTGTTTCAATTGCGCATACATCGTGCCCGTTTGATCCACTATCGCCACGCGCTGCGGGTCTGCATCAATGTTCAGAATGATTGCGGGTACGATGCCAAAAAGCGACATGACTAGCGGCAGGAGAACAGTAGAAACGATGAACATCTTTGCGCGCACGCGCTGCACATACTCTCGTTTGACCACCGCCAGGAATTTTTTCATGCAGCTTCAGTCACCTTCGTAATGAAGATATCGTTGAGGCTTGGTTCGACCATTTCAAACTTTCCAATCACGGCGCCGGAATCAATTAATCGTCGCAGCAGCACTTGCGCATCGGCGCCTGGCACCAAAAGCGCTTGCGCTTCATCCGCGTGGCGTACGAGTTTGCTTACCAACGCCGGATCGTCCAACACGCCGTCGCCGCCTTCGCAACGGACTGCTACAGAGTTGCGTCCAAAACTGCTCTTGATATCGCGCAAGCTGCCTTCGAAAACTTTCTTCGATCGGTTGAGCAGGCAAATGTCGTCGCAGATCCTTTCTGCCACTTCCATCTGGTGCGTAGAAAAGATGATCGTCTTTCCGGCACGTTTAAGGTCGAGGACGATCTCCTTCATTAGTTCGAGATTGATTGGGTCGAGGCCTGAAAACGGTTCGTCGAGAATCAACAGATCGGGATCGTGAATCACAGAAGTAATAAATTGGATCTTCTGCTGCATCCCTTTTGACAATTCCAGCGATCGTTTGTTTTTCCACTCGGACAGTTTGACACGCGCCAGCCACTCGTCGATTTTCGACTCGACTTGCCTGCCACGCACGTTCTTCAACTCGGCAAAGAACCGCAACTGGTCCGCGACCTTCATCCGGCGGTAGAGTCCGCGCTCTTCCGGTAGGTAGCCGATGCGATCCTGCACCGCCTGGTCGATTTTGCGGCCGAATAACAAGATGCTACCTGAGTCGGGGGCGGTGATGTTGACGATCATGCGGATCGTAGTGGTCTTGCCTGCGCCGTTGGGACCGAGCAGTCCAAATACCCTGCCGGCCCGCACCGCCAGGCTGAGTTCCTTAACCGCAGTGAACTCCCCGAAGCTCTTGCTGACCCGATCGAGCTTTATCGTTATCTCGCTAGCCGCCATTTAAGGTTTTCACAGATTACGCAGATGAAGCCTAACAGATGAAGGTTTTCCATTGCCACAAGGCGCATACCTGATACATAGTTACACCACGTCACCCCACAATTCGGCATGCGAAACGCTCCCTGGCTGGCTTCATTCCTTCTCTTGCTCGCGTGGTCGGCGACGCCCGCTCAGACTGCGACGCCCACGCCACCAAAATCTCAAGATGAAGTTGTACGTGTTTACACCGAACTCGTCCAGACCGACGTTATGGTTTTTGACAAGCAGGGAAAATTTGTTAATGGCCTCACCAAGGACAACTTTGAGTTGCGTATCGACGGCAAGACTCGAACTATCGAAGCGTTCGAACAGATTACCGCCGGTAGCGACGAGGAAAGCCAGCTAGCCGCCGCGCGCGGCGCTACTACCCTCAATCTCAAACGTCCGGTTCCACTCGATCGCGGTCGGATCGTCTTCTTCTACGTAGACGATCTTCACATGGATCTCTCCGGTGTTATCGCGGCCAAGAAAGCCATCACGGCCTTCATCGAGAAGCAGATGGGCCAAAACGATCAGGCTGCGATTGCTTCAGCCACCGGGCAGATCGGTTTTCTACAACAACTCACAAACGATCGCATGATACTACGGACTGCCTTGGACCGGCTCAACTCCAAGTCCTATTCCGTGAGGGATGGCGAGCGCCCTCCGATGACCGACTACGAAGCCCTGTTGATCGATCGACTTGATCGCACCGTCTTCGATTTCTTTGTCGACGAAACTATACGACTCAATCCCGGCATGAGCCGCGATAGCGCCGCTGCGATCGTGCGTGGCCGCGCTCAGGCAGTGCAGTCCCAGTCCGCCCGCTTGAACCAAAATACGCTGATAGGTCTGGAGAAATTGATCCAATCAGCCAAAAGTCTTCCCGGTCGAAAGGTCCTCTTCTTTCTTTCCGGCGGGTTCCTGATCGAGAACCGGCGCGGAGACTCTCTTTCTAAACTGCGCGACATAACAAAAGCTGCTGCCAGGAGCGGCGTCGTGATCTATTCGATGGATACGCGCGGCCTCGTAGCGTCACTGCAAGACGCAAGCACGGATCGGCCCTTTGATCCGTTTGCCCGCCTCAGCGCCTCCAGTCATGACGAATTGGCGGCATCTCAGGATGGTTTGAACGCACTCGCCGTCGACACTGGTGGCAAGGCGATCTTCAATACAAATGATCTGAAACAGGGGTTGGCGCCGGCGATCAAGGAAACCTCCACTTATTACCTGCTCGCGTGGAAGCCTGACGCTGTCTCACAAAAGCAAGGGCGGTTTCGAAACCTCGAGGTCAAGTTGGTCGGACGTCCCGATTTGATCGTGAGAGTTCGTAAAGGCTACTTCGATCTTGATCCTCCTGCTCCAGTCGCAAAGGCTTCGACTAAACCGCCAAAAGTTAACACGGCTTTAGCTAAGCTCCGCGAGTCGCTCATGGCGCCTTATCCGGAGAGAGAACTGCCGATACTGCTCAGTGCTGATTATTACGACGTCGCAGAAAAAGGACCGATGGTTTCGACTGCCATTCAGGTGCCGGGCGAGTTTCTGGTTTTTGGTGAACAGCCCGACGGTAAAATACAAGCGGTGATCGATCTCAGTGGTGTTTACTTCAACGACAAGGGTATTTATCAAACCAGTTTTCTCGAGAGAATCATGACCACAGCCCCGGACGCCGAAAGTGCCAAGGGCTATCGAAGCGACATCACATTCACCTATCCGGCCAAACTACCGCCCGGCCTCTATCAGGTGAGAGTCGCGGCGCGCGACGACAAGAGCGGCAAGACAGGAAGTGCTCACGCCTGGATCGAAATACCCGATTTATCGAAGAAGAAGTTGGCTATGAGCAGCCTGCTCCTGGGTGAACGTACACAGGGGATGTTGACCAACGTGTCGAATCCTGGAGACTACAGTCCGGTCGCACTCAGCGCGAGTCACCGCTTCGGGCGCGAATCGACCTTGCGCTTTCTGCTGTTCGCGTATAACACGGTCTTCGCACCTGGAGATCAAAAGCCTGACGTTGCGGTGCAGGTGCAGGTGATACGCGACGATCAACCGGTAATCACTACCGCGTTGAGAAAAGTAAACACCGAAGGTGGCGTCGATCTCGTGAGACTTCCTTATGCAGCAGACATTCCATTGAATACCCTATTGCCCGGCCGTTACCTGCTGCAAGTAACTGTGATCGATCGCATTTCGAAACAGAGTACTTCACGCCAGACTCATTTCGACGTCTACTGACCTCCGTTTGTGATCAAGCCCTGGAAGCCGACAAAAGAGCAACTCCTCGCCGCGACTGAAAAGACCGTGCGTGACGTGATCGCTCCGGACTTGCGCGTTCTCTTTTGCGGAATAAATCCAGGACTTTACACGGCTGCGGTGGGCCATCACTTCGCGCGTCCGGGAAATCGCTTCTGGCCCGCGCTCTACGCCGCCGGATTTACCGATCGCGTGTTGTCCCCGTTTGAAGAACGCGAGCTGTTGAAGAGTGGTTACGGAATTACAAATGTCGTTGCACGCGCGACAGCGTCAGCCGATTCACTGACGAAAGCAGAGATCGTCGAGGGAGGCGCACGTTTGAGAGCGAAGGTGCTGCGCTATGGACCACGAGTTTTGGCAGTGTTGGGAGTCGGCGCGTATCGCACAGCTTTCAATCAAGCCAAGGCAAGTGTTGGCCGGCAGGAAGAACGAATTGGGGACACTGTGCTTTGGGTATTACCAAATCCGAGTGGGTTGAACGCCAACTACCAGCCTGCGGCTCTCGCGCGCCTCTTTAAAGAGTTGAAAGATGCTTTGCCGCAGATGAACGCAGCTTCTCGCTGATCTGCGAAAATCTGCGGCTCACAAGTACGAGAGCCACCAATCTTTGCGTGTCTGCTTCACACGCGCAAACCATTTACACAGTGGATAAAGGAGCAGCACGCCCGCGATCCAGGCGAGATAAACGACAACGAGATTGAAACCAGTTCCCCGCGGTGGTGGGCCGGAAAAGAATGCCAGTGGCGACTGGAACAGCCATGCAACCGGTCTTTCGAACGCGAGGTGCAACAGGATTGAGATGATGTGCGCCGTGAACCACTGGAGCAAGTAGAAGAAGAGCGGCACGCGACCAAACGTAACAAAGAACTTTCGTATGCGTCCCGCTGCAGGCCCGGCTTCGAACCACGCCAGTGCGAGGATCGAGGGACCAAGCGTCATCAAAAGGAAGAGTAAAGACGGCGGATACTTCGAAGTATTAAGAAACGAAAGCGCAGTGAAGAGAGCGTTCTTCTGTTGCGACCATTTGGCCGGATCACCATAGCTATTGATTCCGCGAACTATGATAAACAGCGCCGTCGCCGAGCCTCCGATAGTGAGCAGCCAACGCCTTCGCTGCGCCGCGTCCAGCTTGTAAAGAGCACCGAAGGCATAACCCGCAGACATTACACCTATCCACGGAATCAGCGGGTAAATCACGAAGACCACAAGACCGGAGGAACCCAGAACAGGAAAACCGTCGAAAGCCTGGTGCAGCAATATCCAAAGTTTCACGCCCAAACCCGGCACCGCACTTCCTGGACCACGCCAGCCAACGACCCGGTAACTGTCAAACAGGTTGTGAACTGCGATCATCAGCAAGCCAAACCCCGCGACAACTTTTAACGGCAAGTGGATCAATGCTGCCAGGATGATCATCGAGACACCGATCACCCAGATCACCTGTAGAAACCCGAGGAACTGATAGTCAAAACTAAACGTGATACCAATCCTCACCACAGTTACTTCGAGAATGATCAACCACAATCCGCGCGTGAGGAGAAAACGCGATAACTCTGCTTTGCTCTTGCCTCGCGCAAACTGCAAGTAGGAGCCCGTGCCCGCGAGGAATACGAAGACAGGCGCGCAAAAATGCGTGACCCAGCGCGTGAAGAATAACGCGACGTTAGTGCGTGATAAATCCTCAGGTGGAAATTGATAGACGGCGTTATGGACGAAGTCCCTTGTATGATCGAGCATCATCACAATCATGACAATGCCACGCAACAAATCGATCGAATCTACTCGGCCACGCGATGGTTCGATGGTATTCGGCAACCGGTCCGCCGCTGCGAGCGGAACGTTATATCGGGGTTCGGGGCTTGCTGCCATAGAGTTCGCGCAAGGTTACGCTGATTCGCGCGTTTGTTCGAGAGCGCGGCTGCCGCGCCACAAGAGTATGGAGCCGAGCGCGCACGATATCGGGCTCAGCAAAAACCCATATCTCATCACGCCGGGGTTCGTTGCGGCTCCGAGTAGATCGTTCAGCTTGCCCATCAATGGCGAGCCGACACCGTACGCAATCAGATGCACGAGGCAAACAAATACGCCGATGCCGAGTCCGCGCAGGTGTGGACCAGTGATGTCGTGCACGTCGGCCATCGACGGAGCAATCCAAATTAATGAAAGACCTAACAGAACGAAGTTAGCCAACAGCAGTAACGGCACGTTGTCTAAAAATAACAGCATTATCCAGAACGGAATCGCGAGCAACGAGGCTATCGA
>JBKPJS010000124.1:0-9205 GCA_046730815.1 Acidobacteriota bacterium | reverse complement strand
GGGTTTATGAGCTGTAGTAGGCGTCCTATTGTGTCGAGTGCGCGCCAGGTATCTTGATCCGGAACATCGCCGCTCTCCGGGTGGGCCACGATGTTGCGTACCTCGTTAATTTCCCGAAGCCAAACTGTAATTTGATCGCGCTGCTTAAACACATCGGCGAATGAACCCTTCCAATTGGCTTCAATGATTGGCAAGAAACGGTTGACGTCCAGCATTTCCCAGAGTTCACTTCCCGAGCGGGTAACTACCGGTAGAGTTTTGTCATATCGTTTTTGATAATTGGCCTCTAACTCATCACATACAGCGTCACCAAGCGCGCGCCGCACGCCCGCCTTCCACCAGCCCTTTCCATAAGACATGCGCAAACGCTCTATGAGGAAAGGGATCATTGCATTTCGGAAGATATGCAGGCCCCGATACAGCGCGACGTAATTATTAGCCATAGGTTTCCCTTTCTGCGCGCGCGAGCTCTTTATGAACGCTTTAGGTGCGACCGCGTTCGATGAGTTCGCGCAGACTTGGCACCAACTCGAATGGATTATTCGGCGTCTGCCGAAGTCCGCCAGTCTATGGAGTCAACTCGCTGACAAGAATTGACGGATAAAGCGCGGAGGACTAACCCACATCTGGTTCGAGTTCGTTCGAGTAAATCCAGATTGTTGCTGGTTGCGAGGCGGAGTAAGAATCTATCTGTTGATCAACTCTCGTGACCTCCCAGGGTTCGTGACGGCATGGTTAACCTCGGCTTTCGTCATAAGGCCATATTTACATGCTGTGTGTTCCGGCGCTTATAAAGACGTGGTTACGTCCAGTAAGGAGTGCCGGAAATAATACTGCACGCGTCTCCAGCCAGGGGCGCAAGGATATGATGGCAAACGATATCTCCACGAGAAAGTTGTGTCAATATCAAGATTCGGACTGTGGCGCAAAGCCGCACTTGCTTTAATCGGTCGCCTGCGATGTAAGCGCATAGTGGTTCACCGCCGGTTACGGCTGACAGTCAAGTAAACATTGCCATAACCACGGCCATTCACTACCATCTGCGCATGAAACGCGCTCCTCTCGTAAGTACAATTCTTCTGCTTCTTTGTTTTTCTGCACAGGCGCAAACCGCATCCCCTGATGACGGAGAAGTCAAAGGCGGTGTGTACTACAACTCATTTTTCAGTCTTGCCTTCACGTACCCCAAAGACTGGGTTGTTCACGATGAAGCAATTAACGAACGTATACGCGAACGCGCTAAGGAAGAAGCTGCGAAGTCGGGCACATTATCCGAGCAGAAAAATGCATACCTGCTCTTTACCGTTTCTCGTCATCCACGGGGAAAGCCCGGCATCACCTTAAATCCCACAATTCTCGTGATTGCCGAAAACGTAGCTCCTGTGCCGAGAAACTATAACGGGAAAGATTTTCTGCTGGAGGTTCGGCCACTAAAGCTGAGGGAGGGTTTACAGTCAGTACTAAATGAGCCTGTGGAATTCCGTGTCGCCGGGTTACAGTTTTTCCGTGACGACTATAGTGGCGAGGTGGTCAATGGTGTCCACATGAGACAAGCCATTTTCGTCACCGTTATAAAAGGCTATGCCCTTGGTTTTTCCTTCTCCGGTGAAGATCAGAAAGGCGTTGATGAAATGGCAAAGGCCATGACAACCATACTACCTATAGGGTCAGGTGGAGGAATAGGCCCGAAACCGCCACATTAAGCTTACGTTTCCCGTCAGAAAGCTTCGAAATCTTCGAGCCACAAAGAAGCACAAAAAGCACAAAATGGTTTATGAACAGTTACAAAGCCTCGATTAGTTCTGCGCAATACACGTCGGCATTGCTGCTTCTGTTCGCTCTCCTACCGCTCGCACGCGCCCAAACCACTAATCGCCCCGATATCAATCTCAACCGTTTAGCGGAAGCGGTTAATGCGATCAATGAGGGTCAGTTGCCACAGGCTGAAGCTCTTCTTAGTGCTTTGCTTACCGCGTCGCCCAACGATCCGGACGCTTTGAATCTGCTGGGTGTCGTTCGCGCAAAGCAAAACCGTCCGGCCGAAGCTGAACGACTGTTCCGCCGTGCTCTTGCCGGTTCGCCCTCACACCTTGGTGCATACATCAATCTAAGCGAACTTTTGTTGACTACGAACAGGTCCGAGCAGGCAATGCAGGTTCTGCTACGCGCGCACAAACTCGCGCCCGAGCGTCCGGAGATCAATTTGAATCTCGCATCGCTATATGCAGACAAGGGCAATTACCAACAGGCCCGCGAATACCTGCGTCTTGTGCCACGCGCTTCGATCACTGACGACTACTTCCTCGTAATGCTGAAATCATTAATAGGTCTCAAACGATTGGAAGACGTGCCTGAGCTGGTACGGGAGTTTCAAAAGTCAAACTCTGGAAAACCGGAAACGCAAGCTGAGTTTGCGATGTTAGTTGCAAAGGCCGGCTTCAATAATGACGCGCTTAACATCCTGAACACCGCTCGACAAGATTCGTTTCCGATTGTCTACACGCTCGGAGTTGTCAACGCCGCAGTGAAGCAATATGACAAAGCGGAGGAACATCTGAGGGCAGCACTTGCTCTCAAGCCTGGCGATGTAGCGACATTGCGTGCTCTGGCAAGAGTGGCGCGAGCCACTGGTAATTTCGAAAAAGCGCTTTCTCATCTTGTACAGGCGCGTCGCGTTGCTCCCGATTCTCCGGCAGTTCTTTATGACTTTGGTGCAACGACTTTGCAGATGGGTTTAGTCCTCGACGCTTTGCCTGTCTTCGAGCGATTGCATCGAGATTACCCGCGCGAACCTGCTTATCTCTACGGGCTCGCAGCGGCACATTGGACCAAGGGTGACACTGTTGAGACCACACGCTTGCTGAATAACTACGTCGCCCTGCAACCACGCGAGCCTGCCGGCTTTTACCTGTTGGGTGCGGCATTGCTTCGCCAGCAACGAATTACAGAGGCACAGGAGGCGCTTCAACGGAGTCTCAGTCTTAAAGCGGACGCGGACACTGAGTATTTGCTTGGAGTGACTTTCGAGAAAGCGGGCAACCGTGCCCCAGCTATCGACATATTTCGGCGCGTGGTTCAGTCACGTCCTGATCACGCCCCGGCCCATGCGGCGCTCGGAGCCGCGTATCGCGAAGCGGGCAAATATGCTGAAGCTCGTTTAGAGCTGGAACGCGCTGTTGAACTTGACGCCAACGATCTGCGGGCGAATTACCAGCTCGGACTGGTTTACGCAAAGTTAGGAGAAAAAGAGGCGGCGCAAAAGATGTTTGACCGTGCGGATGATTTGCGCACCCGTCAACGTGACCAGGAAAGAGTAATCCTCAAATTAATCGAGCAACCATAGCGGCAGGTAAAAACTAGTGCCGTAGTTTGAGAAATCACTTATGAGGAGAGATCCATTTGACCTTGTGACCCGCCAGTCCATAATATGCCGCAGGCTCTAACGAGAATTGGCCCATGCAACTTCCGCGCGTGGGCTTGCTGTTTTGCTTCACGCGCACCACTTGCCGAAAATACGCTACGAAATAAATGCCGGAAGAACCTTCTGCTACTGAGCGACGCGCCCAGATGATTCTGCAGGAACTGCTGCGCGCCGGTAAGGTTTCCGTGCTCCCGCTGGCCAAACGCTTGAAGGTGTCGCCGGCGACGATCCGGCGCGATCTCGGCGACTTGGAGCAACGTGGACTGCTTCGCCGCAGTCATGGCGGCGCTGTTCCCGTTCAGCCAATGCTCTATGAACCCTTTCGTCACATTTCCTACTATCATGAGCAGGAGCGACAGCGAGGCGCGGAAAAACGTCGCATTGGTCTGCTCGCGTCTGAACTGATAAGTGATGGTGACATCCTCGCCATCGGCGCTGGGACAACTGCGACACAGGTTGCGCGGAGCGTTTGTCTCCACAAAGGAATAACCGTTTTGACGAATGCGGTGAATGTGGCTATGGAGTTGAGTCACCGCGATGATTTGAAGGTTATCGTTACCGGCGGCTTCCTTAGTGGAGACTGGTTTGCGCTGGTTGGGCCTTCAGCAATCGAAAGTGTCGGTGAGATTTTCGTAGACAAAGTATTCGTAGGCGTCGACGGGATCCACGTCGAACATGGTCTAACTACGAATTACCCGGATCAGGCCACTGTTCATAGAGCCATGATGCGCCAGGCACGCCAAAAAATCGTCGTGGCGGACCATCGGAAAATCGGAGCCGTCGGTACCGCTCTGATCTGTCCGCTCGACGAAGTAGACATCCTGATTACCGATAAGGGCGTCTCGGATGAAGCTATCGCACCTTTCATCACCGCCGGCATCGACGTGCACCGAGCCTAATCTTTCGTAGCTGCGCTTGAGATCGTGGGCCAACCTTCCGAGTCCCACAGAAGTGGCGCAATCCGCAGTGTTGGGACACCACGCCATTCTGTGTCGTAAGCGTGGTAGACGAGTTTGTCACCGTTCTTATCTTGTAAGACCGAACAGTGCCCTGGTCCAGCCCACCGGCCTCCACCAGCTACCACGAGTGTTCCGCCACCATCCATCATGGGTTTGCCGCTTCGATCCACGTATGGTCCAGTGATGCGCCGCGCGCGGCCAACGCGAATGTTGTAGGTGCTGTCCTTACCACGACAACAGAAGTCGAAAGAAACAAAGAGATAGTAGTAGTCATTTTTCCGAATGATGGTTGGAGCTTCAATTGCGCCTGGCGACTCTGCTGTTCGGGGCCGGCTGGCCAGCGAGTATAGAGTTTGATCGCGAGTGGCAAGCCTCCCGGTTGCAGGTTCAAGCTTACGAAGTTTTATGCCTCCCCAAAAACTTCCGAACGACAACCAGGGCTGATCCTGTTCGTCAAGCACCACATTCGGATCTATCGCGTTCCAATCGTCTCCAATGCCTGAGCTGATTACCTTCCCCTGGTCTACCCACCTGTACTTGTCACTCGCTGGATCCAGAGTCTGATTAGTCGCCAGGCCGATGCTGGAATGATTGCTGCCGAATGTGGAAGCAGAATAGTAGAGGTGGTATTTGCCATTGAAGTAGGACACATCCGGAGCCCACAAACCTCTGAGACCGGGCACATCCTTTACCGCCCAGTCGGGGAGATGAGCGAATACGTCACCGCACAACCGCCAGTTGATCAAATCTTTCGAACATCTGACGGCAATACCTGCCCTCGTCGAAAATAGATAATAGGTGTCTCCATCCTTAATGATGCTTGGATCGTGAACCTGACGGACGTCGCCCTGCAGCTCAGCCGCGAATGCCGATAAGCGCCTTTGCCACAAAAATGCACACAAGGCACAAATAATTAGAACAGTTGCGACTTGAAGGGATTTAGAAAAGGTTCTTTTGTCGCTCATGTGCCTATTTGTGGCTTTTCGCCAGATAATTCTTGACTTGATGCTCATTTCTAGTGTAAATGAGCAAACCCCTTAATCGATTCGGGAAGCTTTACACACAGACAGTTATATTTTGCGATCGCCTTTTTCCCCTGCTGCTTGCATTTCTATTCACTGGGAGGTGGTATGAAAGCCCGTAATGTGCTTATCGCTGGATTGCTCGTGCTCATGTTCATGTATGTTTCACCAGTCTTTGCCCAAAGCGATCGCGGTGCAATAACGGGAAGAGTAACGGATCAGACCGGCGCCGTTATTGCCGATGCAAAGGTGACGGCCTTGAACCTTGAAACCAGCGAAGCTCGCGAGACACGCACAAATAGCGAAGGCAACTACACCATCCCGCAATTACAAGCAGTAGCTTATACGGTAAAGGTAGAGGCCCCCGGCTTCAAAGTCGCTTCGGTTGAAGGTATCAAAGTAGCGGTGCAAGTCACCCGTACCGTAGATGTCACACTTGAAGTCGGCGAGATTGGCAACACGGTAACAGTTTCGGCCGACAGTACCCCGATACTGCAAACTGAGACACCCGCGAGCCAGCTAAACGTTAGCGAGCGGCAAGTGAGGGAGTTACCGTTACTAGTCGCCTCCGAGAGCGGGGGTCGTTCGCCGTTGTCATTCATCTTCCTTGACAGCAGTGTCGTATCGAATGACCGCACGCCAACAGGCGCGACCTCCGGCAGCACGGGCACCAACGCCACTAACTTCCGCATCAACGGCGGACAAGGTCTTGGCGCCGACATTCTTATTGACGGCGCTCAAACGCGGCGCGGCGAGAATGGCACGTTCTTCTCCGAGGTAGCACCAGGGCCGAACGCGTTCCAGGAATTCACACTTTCAACGAGCAGCTACTCTTCAGAGTTTGGCAACTCTTCAGGCGGTGTCGTTAACTTCACCATCAAAACCGGCAGCAACGACTTCCACGGTGAAGCTTACCTTTTTCACATCAACGACGCGCTAAACGCAAATATAGATCGGAACCGGATCCGTGGTTTCGATAAACCACTCGACCGGCAGTTCGATTATGGTTTCAGTGTCGGCGGACCTCTCACCCTCCCGCGATTCGGCGAGGGCGGGCCGGTAATCTGGAGCGGCAAAAACAAGACGTTCTTCTTCTTTAACTACGGAGGCTACCGCACGTCGCAGTCTGAGACAGTCGAGGTGACTGTCCCCACGTTGAGGATGCGTAGCGGTGATTTCAGCGAACTGCTAACGGACCCCTACGTACTTCAGTTCTTCGGTGGCCCGGTTCAGATTTTCGATCCGTCCCAACCTGTCGGAGCGCGGACAGCGATTCCTGGTAACCGGCTGGATCAATATCTCGGTGGCGCTCGCATATCGCCAATTGGTCAGAACTTCGTCAATCTCTTTCCGCTGCCGAACCAGACGGGACCAAACGGTTCTACCGTCTTTCGCAACTACCGCGCTAATTCCCAGACGACCGCGGAGACGAACTACTACGTGACAAAGATCACGCATAACTTGACTGACCGGCAGACGCTCAACTTCAGCTATACATTTCGAAAGCTGCCCAGCATAAAAGGTGGCTTCCCACGCTTTCCGGCGCCTTATGTTGCGCAAGGGGTGTGGGACCAGACGTTCAGGTCGTACTACGCTCGCTTGCAACACGACTGGACTCTGACACCTTCGTTTATCAACCACTTCAACGCCGGCTTCTCGCGTTCTGACGTGCAGAATTTCAACTTCACGCGGGGAATTCCGGTTAGCTCGCTCGGACTGAGCCCTAACGCTACCCAGAATTTCGGCCTGCCGCTGATTGGGTTTCCCGGATACGGCGATAATCCCGTGACCTCGACCGACCCGCGGGCCTATCAGCCAGGCGGTTCGACTTTCTTCGACAACCGCGTTCGCGATAACTCGGTTCATCTAAGCGATGTGTCGACTCTCCTCCGCGGCAGGCATTCATTGAAGTTCGGCGGCGAAGTGCGCACACAGCAGTTGAACAACGCGGCGCACTTCGACATCGGCGGCAATTTCAACTTCCGCAGCAACCAGACGGGCAATACAAGCGACTTCAACCAGGGTTGGCCCATTGCCAGTATGATCACGGGCAGACCGGAGTTTTCGTTTAACAGTAATCAGACGATCGATCCCGCACTGCGATTTTTCTCGGAGGGCTTCTTCGCCCAGGACGACGTCAAAGTTACGCCACGCCTGACCGTGAACCTTGGAATCCGATACGACTACGGCCGCCCGCGAGAAGAGGCGCGCGGTTTTCTGCGAGGCTTTGACCCGGACACCGCGAACCCTGCGGCAGGCGGGCGTCCGGGAGCAATCGTCGGAGCAATTGGGCAAGGTGGCCTCCAGGCTGCCCACTTCGGACTTGTCAAACCGGACAAAACTAATTTTGGACCACGCTTCGGGTTTGCTTATTCAGTGAACGACAAGACAGTCGTGCGTGGCGGCTATGGGATCTACTACGCCCCGGTGATCTATAACGACTTCGGCAACACCGGCGTGCTCGGGTACAGTCCTGGCCAGGTCAACATCAATGGCGGACTTGACGCCTTCATCACGCTCGATAACTATCCGTTGCTGCCCCAAGCGAATCCGAATGATCAAGCGGTGGGCCAACTCGACCGCACCGACCTGGATTACTTCGACAAAAATTTCAAGACCGGTCGCACCGCGCAGTACAGTCTCGACGTACAGCGGCAATTGCCGTGGCAGTTGGCCGTTCAGGTCAGCTACATCGGTAGTAAAGGCACGCGCCTGCGCTCGAACTTCGATCCCATCAATAAGGTTCCGCTGAACGCGCTCAAGCTCGGCTTACCCTTATTGCAAAAGCAGTTGGCCGCCGTGACGCCGCTGGAGCGCGCGTTCGCAGCAAGCGTGGGAGTTCCGTTGGCGGCAAGTCCTAATGCGGTCTACCCAGGCTTCAGCACGCAGGGAGGAGCGTTTGCGGGTACGGTCGCGCAATCGCTCAGGGCATTCCCGCAGTACGGGATCATCAACAATCGCTTGGAAAGCCAGGGGCAGAGTTTTTACAACGCAGGGAAGATCGATCTTACGCGGCGGTTCTCGAACGGCATGCAGGGAGGAGTTTCGTACACGTTCGCTAAGTTAATTACCGACGCAGGTGAAGACATCTTCGGCGATTCTCCACTCAACGGAGTAATCCAGAATCCATTCGATCGCCGGCCTCTGCGTTCCGTTTCGCCGAACATTCCTCCGCACTCGCTTGTCTTCAACTACATAATCGAGCTGCCTTTTGGAAAAGGCAGGCGATTCCTTAACCAGGGTGGTTTCGTTGATCGTCTGTTCGGCGGGTTCCAGGTAACAGGAATCCATCGCTATCGAAGCGGCCCGGCGCTGACGCCGTTTGTTGCCGGAGGACGAAGAGATTTCCTTCAACTCGCCGGCTATCTCGGCAACTTGCGGCCAAATATCACGGGAGAGCCGTTCTATACCGATATTCCTGCGGGTGGTGTGGACTATCGTTACCTCAACCCGGCTTCTTTTGTGCGCCCGCCCGATTTCCGGGCCGCGCCTCCGTTCTCGCTCGACGCCGGTGTAACAGTGAATCCGGCATACGCTGCTTACTATGCCGACCCGTTGCGATTTTTCGGCAACGCCGCGCCAACCTACTCTGGCCTGCGGGCGCAGCCGTTCTACACGGAAGATTTCAGTCTCATGAAGAAGACTAAAATTTCCGAAACGACTTACTTCGAGATACGCGCTGAATTCTTCAATGTGTTTAATCGCGGGCGCTTCGGACTGCCGAACGTCAACGTTGACGACATCAACTTCGGTATCTCGGCACGGAACGGCGACATCTTCCAGCCGCGCCGGATTCAAGTAGG
>JBKPJS010000123.1:0-13289 GCA_046730815.1 Acidobacteriota bacterium | reverse complement strand
ATGTTCTTTCTCGGGGAAGCGATTGATGCCGCGGAAGCAGCGCGATTGGGCATAGTGAATCAAGTCGTAGCACCCGAAGAGTTGGAAAGCGCGACATTGCAACTGGCCGAGCGTCTGCGCGCAGCGCCACCAATCGCACTTGCGGCGGCAAAGCACGCGGTCTACATGAGTGAAGCGGCTGAGCTCGAAGAGATGCTTCGCTACGAAACCGAAGCCCAGTTGCGTTGTTTTGAATCCGACGACGGACACGAAGGCGTGCAGGCATTTCTCGAAAAACGCGAACCTAAGTTCACCGGACACTAATCCGTTCTCAATCCGTGTCATCCGTGGTTAAAACAGCACTGATAACTGGCGGCGGCCGAGGCATAGGCCGCGCAATAGCGCTCGCCTTTGCACGGGAGGGTATGCGTATCGCAGTCGCGGCGCGTACTGCCGAACAGGTCGAACAAGTCGCTCAGGAGATTGGCAATGGAGCCATCGGCCTCGTCTGCGATGTCTCGGATCCGGAGAGCGTCACGCGCATGTTCACTGAGCTGGGCGAGCGACTCGGCGACGCCGATATTCTCGTCAATAACGCCGGCATCGCCGAGAGCGCCACACTCGTCACGACTACCGACGAGTTCTGGCATCGTCATCTCGCCGTCAATCTCTCGGGCACCTTCTACTGCACACGAGCGGCGCTGCCTGCGATGTTGAAAAAAGGCTGGGGGCGCGTAATAAACATTGCGTCCATAGCCGGTAAGACTGGCGCGCCCTACATCGCTGCGTATTCGGCGTCGAAGCACGGCGTCATGGGTCTGACGCGCTCGGTCGCTCTCGAAGTTGCTGCGACAGGCATTACTGTTAACGCAATCTGTCCCGGCTACGTGGAGACTGACATGGTCTCGCGCGGCATCGAACGAATCACGACGAAAACCGGACGCACTGCTGAAGAAGCTTTGGACTCACTCAAGAAGATGAGTCCTCAGAACCGTCTGGTCACAGCCGAGGAGGTTGCGGCGGTGGCGTTACTGCTTGCTTCAGACGAAGGGCGAGGAATCAATGGCCAGGGAATCAATATCGATGGCGGCTCGGTGCTCTT
This sequence comes from Acidobacteriota bacterium, assembly GCA_046730815.1. Classification (GTDB taxonomy): domain Bacteria; phylum Acidobacteriota; class Blastocatellia; order Pyrinomonadales; family Pyrinomonadaceae; genus PSRF01. Next base: position 12,208 of record JBKPJS010000123.1, on the reverse strand, counting down.
CTAAGCCGCATATCAGCGAAGATCTGCGTTAATCTGCGGTTAATTCATACACCAATCTGATCGGCAATCCCATGATATTGAAGTAGTCACCCTGGATCTCTTCGATGAAGAGCGCGGCCTTCCCTTGTATTCCATACGCGCCGGCTTTTCCGAACGGCTCGCGTGTCGAGATGTACCAGTCGATCTCGCTTTCGCTCATTTCCGCAAAACGCACGCGCGTCGTCTCGTAATCGACTCGCGCTGCACCGCCAACTCTTACCAGCGCGACACCGGTCAGCACTTCGTGCCACTTGCCGTTCAGTAAGTTCAACATCCTTCTTGCGTCTGCATCATCTTGAGGTTGGCCCAGTATTTCACCTGCAATCACAACGGTAGTATCGGCGCCGAGCACCAGACCCTCTGCTAATTTTTTGGCCACGGCTTCAGCTTTGGATTGAGCGAGTCGTTGGACGTAAGCCGCTGCCGGTTCGTGCGGTCGAAGTGATTCGTCGACACCGGCAACGATCACTTCGTGTGGCCAACCGGCGCGCTCGAGTATTTCCGTACGCCGTGGACTGCCTGACGCAAGCACAAGCTTTTCTCGCAGATGATTCATGACTTGCTGCGGCAGAGTTTGCGTGTTTCAATCGGCCAGCGCAAGTGAATCAACTGATCAAATCATTACCAAACGTTCTGCGCGCCGCGGGTGACTCCGCGGAAGTCGCGGAAGCTGCGGCGATCGCGGCGTGGAAGTTCGCGGCTGGTGAAGGTTTGAAAGGTCGGGCGGTGCCTGTAAAACTCGAAGACCGCACACTGACAGTCTCAGTGGCCGATGCTATCTGGCAAAAGCAATTGCACTCCATGCGCGGGCAACTTCTTTTTCGCGTAAATTCAATCCTGGCCCAACCTATCGTGGGCGCGATTGAATTTGTGATCGATCCAAATCTCGGTAAGGCGCCGGTGGACCAGCAAAGGACGGAAGAGCCACTCGACAATGAAGTGCCGCTTGAACTATGGTCGGCAGCTAGTGCGATCCATGACAAAGAGCTGCGCCGGAAATTCTTGAAAACCGCTGCACTTTCGCTAAAACGTAAACGTTAAGTCGGAAATCGGAAATGCCTATCACTCAATCAGACGTCGAAAAAGTTGCGCAACTCGCGCACTTGGAGTTGGCCGAAGAAGAGATCAAAACCTTTGGATCGCAGCTAGCCGAGATCCTTACCTACATCGAACAGCTCAATGAGTTGGATACCTCGAACGTCGAGCCGGCGCTGGGTGGTCTAACACCGGAAGGTGAAAAGACTGAATCTTCGCGCGCCGACGAGATCGCGGGCTCACTCGGTCAAAAGATCGCCCTCGCCGAAGCCCCCGATCCCGCGTCGGGCCACTTCCGCGTTCCAAAAGTTTTATAGACAGGATGTCAGGATGTCTCGGCAAACAGTTGAATTCTCGATCACAGCAGCGGAAAGACTGAATGAGACGCTCAACGCGTTTCTCGAGATCGATCGTGAGGGTGCGTTGCGGCGCGCCACAGAGATTGAGAAGAGCGGTAACAATGGTCCGCTGTCGGGCATTCCGATCGCCATCAAAGACAACCTCTGCGTCCGCGGAATGCAGGCGTCGTGCGGGTCGAAGACTCTTGGCGACTATCAACCACCCTACAATGCCACGGTTATCGAACGTCTCACCAAAGCAGGCGCTGTCGTCATTGGAAAAACAAACTGCGACGAGTTTGCCATGGGTTCGTCGAATGAAAACTCCGCTTTTGGTCCAGTACGAAATCCCTGGGACACAACGCGCGTTTCGGGTGGTTCATCCGGAGGTTCGGCGACAGCCGTGGCCGCCGGAATTGTTCCCGTAGCACTCGGTTCCGACACCGGTGGTTCGGTGCGTCAGCCGGCGTCTCTTTGCGGAGTGATTGGTTTGAAACCCACTTACGGCCGCAACTCTCGCTACGGTCTTGTCGCGTTCGCGTCCTCGTTGGACCAGGTGGGCGTCTTTGCGCGGGAGGTTGAAGACGTTGCTCGCGTGCTGGGAGTGATTGCGGGTCGAGATCCACATGACGCAACCACGGCCGACGTGCCTGTTCCCGACTACACCGCGTCGCTGACGGGAGATCTGAAAGGCGCGCGTCTCGGCTTTCCACGCTCGCTCTTCGGCAAAGGCCTCGACGAGGAAGTGAAGAAATCAGTTGAAAGCGTGGTCGACGTATACCGGGATCTCGGCGTTGAGATCGTCGATATCGAACTGCCTCACGCCGGCTACGCGATCGCCGTTTACTACATCATCGCCACCGCGGAAGCATCGTCGAACCTCGCCCGTTTCGACGGAGTACGTTACGGTTTTCGCGCGGAGGACACGCCGGAATTGCGCCAGATGTACCGGCGAACACGCGAGGAAGGATTTGGCGCGGAAGTTAAGCGGCGGATCATGCTGGGCACGTACGTGCTTTCCGCCGGCTATTACGATGCGTACTATCGCAAAGCACAGCAAGTCCGCACACTCATCAAAAACGATTTTCTTAAAGCGTTTGAAAGTTGTGATGCGTTCATTACGCCAACGTCGCCCACGCCCGCGTTTGCTATCGGTGAAAAAGTTGACGATCCACTCGCGATGTACCTGAACGACATCTACACAGTGACCGCAAACCTGTCGGGTGTTCCCGGCATTAGCGTGCCGTGTGGTCTGTCGTCCGAACGCTTGCCAATTGGATTTCAGTTACTTGGGCCATACTGGTCGGAACCGATGCTTTTCAAATTGGCCCACGGCTATGAGCAGGCGCGCCCCTTCACCGAACGCCCCCCTATCAGCGCTTCTTAAGCCGCAATTTAACGCTGATCAGCGTACATCCGTGTCAATTTGCGGCCTAATTCGTTTTCGTCTTTCGGATTTATCGGGAATGAGGTCGCCCGTGAAGATCTCAAGCACGCCTTTTGCAGTTCCTACGATTGGCGTCACGTCCAGCCCAACGTGAACAGCTCCCGGAATCAGACCCTTCCTCCTGATCTCGTAGCCTGCGAGCGCAAAAGCGAAGACTGAGCCAACAATAGGAATGGGTTTGATGAGGCGCTTGGCTACGCCCCATCCACCGGCTCGGACAATTCTGCGTTTGACAGTAGTCATTTCGTTTTCGATAAAGCCGCAGATGAACACAAATGAACGCAGATCAGAAATCTGCGTTCATCTGCGGCCCTATGATAGCATGCTGGCAATGCGCATAAGGATCGTTGTTTTCGTCATTATTGTGTCGGCTTTTCTTTTTTCGTGCCGGTCTCAACCCAGGAACCGTCTCCTAATCTACACACCACACGGAGACGATCTGCTAAAAGACTTCATCGCCCGTTACAAGCAACAGCGTCCGGAAGCCGACGTGCAGTTTCTCGACATGGGTTCGCGCGAGATCCTCGAACGCGTGCGAGTGGAACGAAACCGGCCGCAGGCAGACCTTTGGTGGGGCGCTTCGCACACGACGTTTCAGACCGCTGCTGATGAAAATTTGCTGCTCGAGTTTCGCCCAAGCTGGGCCGACAAAGTTCCCGCATCCTCGCGCGACGCGAGTGACCGTTGGTACGGCACGTATGAAACACCGCAGGTGATCGCTTATAACAGCGAGGCTGTCAGCGCCGCAGAAGCGCCGCGCGACTGGGACGATGTACTCGATCCAAAGTGGCGCGACAAAGTTCTGATTCGAAATCCAAATCCTTCAGACACAATGCGCGCGATCTTTGGCGCGATGATCTGGCGGTTTTACAAGGACACGGGCTCTCCGGATCGCGGCTACGACTGGCTGCGAAAACTCGACGCTAACGTTCACGAATACACGGCTGACGGAACGCTCTTAATGCAAAAGCTCGCCAGACGTGAAGGGCTCATCACGCTTTGGGACATGCCTGACGTACGCCTGTACAAGGAGCAGAAAAACTTTCCAGTCGGCTACTTTGTGCCGTCGAGTGGCACTCCCGTGATCATCGACGGCATTGCCATCATTCGCGGCGCGCCGAATCAGGAAGAAGCAAAACGTTTTTATGAGTTTGTTACTACGCCGGAGAGTCTCGCTTACACGGCGCATAAGTATTACCGCATTCCGGTACGCACCGACCTCGATCGCTCTCAACTGCCGGGTTGGATGAACGAGCCCTTCACACGCTTGCCTCTGGACTGGGACCTGTTGCGCAAGAACGGCGGTGAATGGTTAAGATACTGGGACACAGAAATCAGGAAACATTAGACAGGATTACAGGATTTTCAGGATTTACATGTAAATCTTGCTAATCATGTAAATCCTGTAAAACAATGCCGCTGCTTTCGTTAAAGAATATTTCCCGCAGCTTTGGGCAGAGCAGAGCGGTGAACGATGTGTCTCTGGACGTGGAGCAAGGCGAGTTCTTTGGACTGCTTGGACCATCGGGTTGCGGCAAGACAACTACTCTGCGAATGATCGCGGGGCTGGAGAAACCCGACTCCGGCTCGATCGAGTTTCAAGGCTCCGACATCACGAACCTGCCGCCGGAGCGACGCGACTTTGGCATGGTCTTCCAAAACTATGCTCTCTTCCCTCATTTGAACGTCTTCGACAATGTTGCCTTCGGTCTCCGCGCGCGTCACAAGACTAAAGCGGAAACCGCCGAGCGAGTGGCCAGCGCACTCGAGCTGGTCCAACTGCCTGGCTACGGCAAGCGCGCGGTCGACGAGCTCTCCGGCGGACAACAACAACGCGTCGCGATCGCGCGCGCGATCGCCATCGAGCCGGCACTGTTGTTGTTTGACGAGCCACTGTCGAATCTCGACGTATCGCTTCGGGAAGAAACTCGCAGCGAATTGCGCGAGCTGGTTACACGTCTCGGGTTGACCGCTGTTTACGTCACTCACGATCAAGAAGAAGCATTCGCACTCTGCGATCGCATCAGCGTGATGGTCGGCGGAAAACTCATGCAGACGGGGCGGCCGCGTGAGCTCTACGAACAACCCTCCGAAATTTCAGTCGCAAGTTTTCTGGGTCGGAATAATCTCATCAAAGCGATGCGTTTGAGCTCGAGCAAAACTGATGATGGCGAGTTCAAAACGTTGGAGGGCGGGCACACACTGCGTCTGACGGTGAAGCACGACGAGCTTGCGCCGCTAAACAAGCCCGTCTTCCTCGCGATTCGACCCGAGCACGTGCAACTCAGCACGAACAATCACCCAGCCGAGAATTCACTGCGCGGAAATATTCGCGAGATCGTTTTTGCCGGTGCGACCTCGACCGTGCGCGTCGATGCGAAAGGATTATTGCTCGAAGCACTCGTGTTGTGCGCTGACGGGCTCCAGGTAGATCAGCCCTGCAGTGTGATCCTACCCACGGATCATTTGACGGTGCTAAAAAACTGAACCACAGATGACACGGATGAAAACGGATCAAATAAAGAAAAAAATCCGTCTTCCTCCGCGGGGATCCGTGGCTCTATTTCTTATCACAGCCGTCGTCCTACTGTACGGCGTTGTCTATCCAAATCTTTCCGTGTTGATCACGTCGTTTCAACGAGCCGGCAGTTGGACGCTCGCCAACTATCGCGAAGTACTGTCGCAACGGATCGTAATCGAAGCTATTGTCAGCAGTCTTGGTCTATCAGTTGGCACGGTTCTGCTCTGCGCGAGTGTCGGCGTGCCGCTGGCGTTTCTTTTTGAGCGTTTCACTTTTCCCGGTCGCCGGATCTTCGCGGCGCTGGCTGCGCTGCCACTTGTCTTGCCGCCACTCGTCGGTACAGTGGCTTTCATTTTTCTTTGCGGCGAATCGGGAATTCTCGCTCACGGCATTCAGAATCTTCTTGGACTCGAAAATCCGCCGTGGCGCCTGCGCGGCTGGCCTGCCCTGCTGCTTTTTCACACCTACACGATGTATCCGTTCTTCTACGTGCTCACGGGTGCGGGTCTGCGCCGGATCGACGCGAGCCTCGCCGAAGCTGCACGCAGTTTGGGCGCTTCCAAAACTGTGGTGCTCAGACGCGTGGTGCTGCCGCAACTCACCCCGTCGCTGCTGGCTGCGGCGCTCCTGACGTTCATGACCTCGATGGCTTCATTCAGCGCGCCCTTGCTGTTTGGCGGAGAAGTGCGCGTGCTAACACTCGAGATATTCACGGCTCGTCAGCGTGGCGACTTTGTGATGGCAGTAACTGAGACTGTTGTACTCGCCATCATATCGCTTGGCGCTTTGATCATTTTCCAACGCTACGAGGGAACGCGAAGATTCGCCGCGGCGGCGATGAAAGGCGCGCCACGCAGACGAGCAATCATCGCCAGCGGAAAAGCGCGCGTGCTCGCGACGATCGTCGCCGTAATCTTCGCAGTCGTTTTGGTTTTGCCGGTTGCGACTTTGGTCTTAATCAGTTTTGCGGGCGAAGGATCCTGGACCACACAGACGTTGCCATCAGCTTACACATTCTCAAACTATCAACGCTTGTTCGGCGATCCCAATGCGGGAGAAGTCTTTCTCAATAGCCTCACGATGTCGGCGATTGCTGCGGTGGCGGCGCTGCTGTGGAGTTTTTGTGTAGTCACATTTCTGCGGCGACGCAAGTTTGCAGGGCGCCGACTGCTGTCGCTGCTGGTGTTGGTTCCCTGGGCGCTGCCGGGGACGGTCGTAGCGGTTTCAGTAGCTGAAGCTTACGGACAGCCGGGATCGTTGCTGGGTTCGTTTGTGCTGGTAGGAACGTTCTGGATCTTACCGGTGGTTTACTTTCTGCGATTCATGCCGCTGGTGGTGCGCGCGCTACAAGCAAGTATGGAACAACTCGATCCAACACTCGAAGAGGCGGCTGGATCGCTGGGCGCACGTGCCTGGCAGAGATTTATGCGAGTGACGCTGCCGCTGGTGTGGCCTGGGGCAGTCGCGGGCACCCTGTTGGCATTTGTGATTGCGTTAGGCGAATATGTGGCTTCGGTGTTGGTTTTTGTTCCGGCGAACCGGCCAATCTCGATTGCCATCGCATCTGAGTTGCGAGATTTCAATCTCGGAGCGGCGGCTGCGTACGGCGTTGTGTTGATTGTGATCATCTCAATCAGCATGGTGGTCGCGGGACGATTAGAACGAGTGCGAGGATAATTCAAAGATGAGATTTAAATGCAATCCACAGATTACACAGAGTCTGCGTAATCTGTGGATGATTTTTGTGGTACTGCTGCTGATTGTTCCTCCGCCGTCAGCGCAGTCAGAGCCTGAGCCTGACAAAGCGGAACTCCATCAGGCAGTTCTCGATCTCACAAACCCATGGACAGTCATGTGTGTCGCCGCCCATCCTGATGACGAAGATGGCAGCACGTTGACTGTGCTCCGTCGAAAATACGGAGTTCATACTGTTTCACTGTTCTCAACTTTCGGCGAAGGCGGTCAGAACGCGGTCGGCCCTGAACTCTACGAGGATCTCGGCGTGATACGTGCGCGCGAAACGATGGCCGCCGCTGAAGTGCAAGGCTCCGAACCGCACTTCCTTGGTTTCCGCGATTTTGGTTTTTCGAAGTCTGCTGAAGAAACGTTTCGCGTGTGGGGTGAGAAAGAGCTTCTGCGGCGCATGGTGTTACAGATTCGTCTGCTCCGTCCTGACGTAATCATCACGAATCACGACACCACCAGCGGTCACGGTCATCACCAGGCAACTGGACGCATGGTGTTACAAGCATTCGATGCCGCAGCCGATCCCAAACAGTTTCCCGAACAACTGGCCCAGGTGCGCCCATGGCAAGTGCAGCGACTGTTCGTGCGTTCACGCGGCCAGGCGGAAGCGACGGCGCAGGTTTTCACGGTCGATCCAAACGAGACCGACCCGGTACGCGGCACTACTTACGCGCAACAAGCGCTTTCAGGTTTGCAAAAACATGCGACGCAGGGACCATGGCCCAAGACAGTTCCTGCCGGCGGCGCGCGTCAGATTCGTTACAGCCTTGTCAAACAGGCCGCATCTGCGCTTCCTCTTCCTGCAAACGCGAAAACACCGATCGATGGTTTGACTTTGCCTGAGCCGGCGGCTGCAAAACTCGCCGCACCCACGATTGGGGGCAAGCCGCTGACGGAGTTTGTCGAGCGGCGTCTCGAGCTGCTGGTTGGGCTTCTCAGCGCGCGCAGGCGTGGCGCGTTCACAGCGTCCAAGGAAGTTGTTGACACTGATCCACAGCGATTCAAATTGATGTCGTCACGACTCGACAACGCACTGGCCGCTGCCAGTGGCGTATCGGTCGTTTTGAGTCCGGAAGGAGCGGTCCTCGTTCCCGGTGAAGAAGCTCCACTTGCAGCCGTGGTTACAAACAGCGGCGCCGCTGAGGTTCAAATTAAGCAACTGCGATTTCGCGGCCTCGGCGCAGACACTCGACTCGACGCAGCAGAAAAAACGCTGCCCGGAACGGAAGCTTCTGCGGAGGTGAAGGTCACCATACCTAAGACGACGAGCTTAACCGTGCCGTCATCCGAACATCTTTACGATGGCCGTTTGTTTGGTGAGCCGTTGAAAGTCGATGCAGAACTGGCGATCGAGGGCGTCTCTTTTACAGTAGAGAACGAAACCCGCAGAGACGTGGCTCCGGCTGTTGAAATAGTCAAAGTCGAACCGTCTCCATACGTCAGCACGCCGGCCACATCTCAGAAGCCACTCGAATTCAAAATCACGCTCAAGAACCATCTGCGCTCCGACTTCCGTGGACTGTTGAGAGTAAGAGGCCAGAGTTTGGAGACTGGGCGCGAGATAAATCTTCGACCGGACGAAAGCGTGACATCGGATCTCGTAGTGCGCACCGCACTGCCGTTGAGCCGGCAAATAAATTCGAACGTTGCGATCACAGTCGATCAGCCGATTCCGAAAGAACCGATTGCCAAGCGAAACGTGCCGCTCGTTTACGCGGAAGCATTGGTAGTCAACGGGCGGAAGGTGGGCTATCTGCCGAGCTCTGACGAGACGTTGCAACGCGCGCTTGCAGCGTTAGGCGTTGACGCAAAACAGTTAAGTGTCGATGACATCGCGAAGTCAGACCTTTCTGTCTTTAACACCCTCATCATCGACAATCGTGGCTACGAAGCGCATCAGGATTTGATCCCAATCAATAATCGCCTGCTCAAGTTTGTCGAGGATGGCGGCACGCTGCTCGTCTTCTATCATCGGGTAAACGAGTGGAACCCTAACGAGAGGCGGCCGCAGCTCGCGCCTTATTCGATCATTCTTGGCGACGAGCGTGTCACCGAAGAAGATGCGCCGGTTATGTTTCTACAACCGCGGCATCCGATATTGAACTTTCCCAACAAGATCACGCAGAAGGATTTTGCAAACTGGGTCCAGGAACGCGGGCTGTATTTTCCAAGGGAATGGGACCAACACTACACCGCGATCCTCGCAACCAGCGACAAGGGCGAGTCTCCTTTAAAAGGCGGACTGATCGTTGCGCCTTACGGCAGAGGTAACTACATCTACACGAGTTTCGTTTGGTATCGACAACTGCGGGCGGGACTGCCGGGAGGTTACAGGTTCTTCGCGAACTTGATTAGTTATGGAAGACGGAAGGAAGACTAGTCCACAGATTACACCGATTTAATCAGGCCAATGAATCTGTGTAATCTGTGGATGGTTCGCCTTCGAGCTTTACGCGCGCGCGTTCGAGGAAGGTTTTGATCATCTCTCGGACGCGTTTTTGCATTTCGGCACTGATCGCGCTCTCGCCGACCAGAATCGCAAAGCGATGCAGATCCTTGGCGTGCTGCCGGCGCAGCTCAACGTGCTGCACGATCTTGATCAGAACCTTGTGCCCGCGCTCTTCAAACACGGCTGCGTAGCGGAGGTAGTTTTTCATCTCAGAGCGCGCGGGTGACCACTCGAGACGCTCCGGAGAATCTTCCGTCTTCTCCACGGTAAATGCTGCCTGAACAGCGCCGATAATCGGCACTTCGGCACGCACCATCCAACGCATGATGCCTCCCGCTTCTTTGCGTATCCCCTCGATACCGGGCATCAGATCGGCGAAGTTGCGGAGCTCGCCGAAAAACTCACGGGCCCGTTCGATGGTCGTCCGTAATTCCAATTGATCCGCGTAGGAGGCCTTGATTCGAAACATTTAATCTCCGTTCACCGTTTTTCCAGGGACATTGATGCGAGGTGGTGACAACTTGGTTTCCCACGCAGCCATTGCTAAGTTACACGAGGAATGTTTGCTAGTAAATATCTATTTAATATGAGTCGTCAGCAAAGTTGCCCGCGTTGCGAAAAACCCAGGCTTAAGAATTGGAGTGAACTGACCGACGAAGAGCGCGAAGTGGTCAAAAGACTGCCGTTGTCGGCCCAGTATTCGCTCGCCGAACGACAGGCGAATCACCGCTGGTGCACGCGCTGTTGGTTCGAAAATAGAGCCACAGATCAACACGCATGAATACGGATCCGTCTTTATCCGTGCCATCCGTGGCTCAATTTAAGATCCGGTTGTAGGCGTCGCGGATTGCTTGCATCTGCTCGGCTAACGTTGCTTGCAGCTCAGCAACCGTCCCGAAACCCATGCGCCGGGCCACGTCCAGTGCGGTGGCGTGGTTCGGATCGGGCAGACGCGTCGAGCGCCCAACAATCAATCGCAAGTTGTGATCGATCGAACGTAAAAGACTGTAGCCACTCGTCAATGTCGAACAGTCGTCTTCGGTTAGCGACCCTTCCTCGCGGAGTCGTTCCAGAGTAAACGCAGTCGATCGATCTTCACCCTCGTCCGGCACTTCATCACGCAACTGCAAATAACGCACGGCAAAATAGACGTCTAGCATTCCGCCTGGCCCGTATTTGATATCAATTCCCAGGTTCCTGCCATGGCCGCCCTTCTCTTTTTCGAGCCGATCCCTGACATGCCTCGTCACCGTTTTCAACTCTTTCGGATCGAGTTTCAAAGCGTTGGCGTGGAGCCGGTGACGAGCGTGTGTCTCGATCATCTTTCCCAGCTCCTGGTCGCCGCCAACAGAACGCAGCTTGACGTACGCCAGCCATTCCCACGGTGCACTTTCCTCTTTCAAGTAATCGAGAAAACCTTCCGAGCTGGTTACGAGTGGTCCATTCTTTCCGTGCGGCCGCAAACGCAAGTCGACGCGGTAGAGATAACCTTCCCGTGTGATGCTCGACAGGGCAGCAATCATCAACTCCACCAAACGTGAGTATGTCTCATCCTGCGTCAATGTTTTTATTGGAGACGGAACGAGCGAGTCGTACGTGATCAGAATGTCCAAATCAGAGCCGTAATCCATGCCGCCGGTGCTAAGACGTCCCAAGCCATAAAAAGCGACTCGCGGTCCGCCGCTGAACGAACCATAGCGCCGGGCCATCTCACGACGTGCGATCAGGTAAGCGACGTTCATGCTCGCGATCGCTAAGTCCGTTTGTAAATGGTTGGTCTCGGAGATTGAGAGTTCGTGCGAAACGTCGAGCGCGCCGATTTCGGCGATCAACTCGGCCCATTTCAAACGCAGCGCTGCAAGTTCCGCGGGGAAACTGTGCTCGGCGTCAATGGCGGCGCGAAGAATTGCACGATGGTCTCGCCGCAGGGATGTGACTGCGGATGTGCCAAGCGCTGTAATCAAAGCGGGGTTCGCCGCGATCAGTTCGGCGAAGGAATCAGATGAGCCACAGAGTTGCAGCAGCGCCGCGAGATTCGCTTCTGAGATCATTAAGTAACGATCAGTTTTTTCGAGCGAAGCCGCGATACGAGCGGCCTGGGTCAATGCACGATGAGGGTTGAGCGATTTGTTTGCGACGGAAAGGAGGCGATGGGCTAGCGCTTTCGACCCGGCGCTACCGCGCTCGGTACTGTTTGCGCTGCCGCGCTCGGCCATGTGCGCCGCGAACACGCGTGCGGCGACCATTGCGAGTGCCGTGTCTTTATCGACTCGCTCGAGATCTGCCGGAGAATCGCCGGCAACCACCTCCGTGCTTTTTTCGACGTCTGAAAACAGGCGATCGTAAGTGTTGCGCACGTTCGTGGTGTGCGCTTTCAAAGCCGCAGCGAAGTCTTTCGCTCCCGAAAATCCCATGCGGCGGGCGACGAGTGTTTGCGCGTCTGCGGCATCTGGAACTGTGTGCGTCTGAAGCCCATGCTCCATCTGGAGCCTGTGTTCGAGGCACCGCAAAAAACGGTAAGCATCCGACAACTCGCTGCGTTCCGGCTGTGTGATAAAGCCGCGATCGGCAAGCCTGCCGAGACTCACCAGCGTGTGCGGCACACGCAACCAATCGTCGCGACCGCCATGGGC
>JBKPJS010000122.1:0-3981 GCA_046730815.1 Acidobacteriota bacterium | reverse complement strand
GCTTTGCTCCCTTCGGCGGGTCCTTGCCTCCGGGTGCCATTCGTTTTTATTCGAATGGCTCGAGAAAGTCTCGCAACCTTCTCTAGCTGAGCCTTTCGGCTCCGATAAGGGCGTCATTAGAATCGACAGCCGCCTGTCTTTTCTCTCGCTCGGGCGTCACCGCGCCGATTGCCGATCCCTTTGTCGGTCTCGAAGGCCGCAACCTTCGTGACGGGAGGTTTATACCGCGAGATGATTTTTTGAGCAAACTTTTCTGTGTTTTATTTTGACGAATTATTTTACGTCTTAATTTTTTTGATAATAGCGATGATCTTACTTTGCACTGCTTTCATTTCTGCTTCGTCTTTATATTTTGTTCGTGGCCAGAAAAAACCTTTTAATCCATCTTTCCTGCGCCGCGGCACTACGTGCACGTGTAAATGAGGCACGCTCTGACTGACACGATTGTTCATTGCGACAAAAGTTCCTTCCGCATCAAGCGCTGATTGAACTGCGCGAGTAAGCAGTTGCGCGACCTCGAAGTATGGACCCACGAGCGGTGTCGGAAGATCGCCAAGTGTTTCCACATGTTCTCGCGGCACCAGCAAAGTGTGACCATGAAACAGCGGGCGATGATCGAGAAACGCGAGCGAATTTTTATCTTCGTAAACTATAGTCGCCGGCAGCTCGCCAGACACAATTCGACAAAACAGACAGTCGTCAGCCATTAGTAAAACATTCCTTTTATCCCAAGATTACACAGATTTCGTTCTATGTAATCTGTGGATGGTATTATCGTCAAAGCCAGGCCTGACAAAGTCGCGCGCTTCGGGAAAGCCGTTCTCCAGACGCAGACGCAAACGCTCGAGCTGTAAAATCAACGGCACAATTGATTCAGCACGGTGCGGCAACGATAGTTGCATCAGTCGCCACGCCGCAATCGACCGGTCTACCCCAATGAGCGCAACCTTGGCGGATCCGTCAGAATCCTTAGGAAATTCAGCAAATTCGGGATCTTCTTCTTCCCGCCGGCCCGAGAGTGCCCGGATCGTCTTCACCGCGATTTGATACTGATACCATTGAATCACTTCGCGTGCATCTTCAAGGCCGTCTGAATCGCTGATTTCAATCGTCTGATCAAACTCACGAAACCAATCGCTGGCCGCATTCGCATACTTCTTGCCCGACTTTGCTAACGGGTGATTGTCGATGAGTTGTCGTTTTCTGTGATACCGCGGTTCGTCTTCTTCAGCAGGCTCGGCGAGATTAACGCCAGCCTCTTTGGCCCACTCGCCAATCATCTCGCGCGTTTCCATGAAAATGGAGCCGAGCTTTCGCCAGAATGCTTCATTCCGAAGGTCGCGGCTCTCCGGTGGATCGTCGTCTTCCTGCTCGGTCGCATAGACCAGACAACGTGAGGTTAAAGGACACCGTTCACACCAACGATCGCAGTAGTTGTAAATGCCTGAGATTAAGTCAGGATTATTGGCGAGCTCGGTGAGGGTTCTTCGTCGCATTGATTTGTCTCCTTGATGAGGATTAAGGTTGGCTCATTCTATGACAAATCGATTCTCCACGTCACGATCCTTTTTACTTTTCCTGCTGCTCGGATGGACCACTATCGTATCCGCCCAGCAGGCCCAGAAGTCGTTCAACTATGGATTTGTCAGTCCAAATACAAAGACTGACTTGAAAATCGAGGAAGCGATCAAGGGAATGAACTCGCCTGAAGAAGTTCAGTTACGCGCGCAGGCGATCAACTTGAGTTGTGTCGTGAGATCCAGGATCCGGGCATTCAAAGCAGTGGGCTCGTGGAGCGATGGCGCGGAACACTCGGTGATGCTGCGCGTCAACAGCGATGAAGCGACGCTTCGTTACGTCTTATCGCGCATGGGACGTGATGCGCAGCAGAAGTATGTGATCTATTTTCATCCCCGTCCCGCAGGCTCCGCAGACCTTTACACGTTACGGCTGCGGAGGCGCGCGCCAAATTTCGTGGCCCTTTCAACGGCATTGGAGCGCGCGGGGATACCGTTTCGGACGTTAGTACCCGCGGCAGGAACAACGGTCGTTTACATTATCGATTTAAGTCGTGACCTGCGTCAGAAGATCTTGACGGCGGCGCGCAGGCTCCGCGCGCGATTAAGTTACGAGACGGGTAATGCCTTGCTGTTCGGCGACGACGAGAGGCAAAAAGCAAAAGCGATATTCGAGCAGGAGATCAAAACCTACGAAGCGAAAAATCCTAACCTGCCGCCGGCCTGCGACGTGAAAAAACCCATCCACAGATTACACAGATAATTTTCTGTGTAATCGGTGTAATCTGTGGTTAGACAGGCTTTACCGCCTTTGCAAACGCGGAAGCATTCAAGATATTCAGCACTTCTTTTCGCCTGACCCAGCCGCGGCGCGCCATTGCGACGCCGTACTTCACATTGTTCATCGCTTTCACCGAATGCGCGTCGGTTGAGATCACAAACTTGATCTTTCTCTTCCGCGCCTCTCGTACCCAGCGTGGCTCGAGATCGAGCCGATAAGGATCGCCGTTAATCTCAATCGCCGCCTGCGACTCCGCAATCACGTCGAGAATACGTTCGACGTCGCACTCAAACGGTGGCCGCCGTTGCAGCAATCGCCCGAGCCCGTGTCCCCAGATCTTGAACACCGGGTACTGCATCGCTTTGGTGACGCGCTCAGTCATCTTCGCCGAATCCATCTTGTAACGCGCGTGAATACTCGCCACGATCACATCAAACTTTTCGAGCACATCGTCGGGGTAATCCAATTTGCCGCTCGCAACGATGTCTGACTCTGTCCCCCGCAGGATTTTGATCGATACATTCTCCTGCACCTCATCGATCTCGTCCCACTGTCGTCTCAACCGATCCAGCTTCAAGCCGTTAGCATAGATCGCAGTCGGCGAATGGTCAGTGATCGTGATGTACTTCATCCCCATCTCTTCCGCGCCGCGCACCATCGCTTCGAGCGTGTGTATGCCGTCGGAATAGGTCGTGTGGCAATGGACCATGCCTTTGATGTCCGCCTCGGTGATCAGATCGTCAGGCAGCTTCTTCGAGAGCGCCGCTTCGATCTCACCTTCGTTCTCGCGCAGCTCAGGCGGGATGTAAGCCATGCCGAGATGGTTGTAGATCTCTTCTTCACTGCGGGGCGAACGCGCCAACCCTTTTTTCTTTCGCGCCGCGTATTCCATCACTTTTTCGACATGCGCTTCAGACCCCGTTCTCACAAAAAGCGAAACTACAAACTCTTTCGGCAGCACTACGGTAAGTGAAACCGGCGCGCCATCCGCAAATTGCGCGACGCACTCGTTTGGACCATCAGTCTGGCTCGACAAGATCAGCGGGAACCGCAGGAACTGTTCGACGACTGCGGCCGGATCTTTCGCACTCGCAACCAAATCGACGATGCCAACCGTCTCTTCCCAACGACGCAAAGAACCGGCAACGCTGACGTCGACAACTCCGTCGATCGCTTTCAGGTATTCGATCGCCAGTTCGGCGGCGCTCCACGCATGATGAAGGTGCAAGCGGCGCTTTGTCTTTTTTACTGGATTCGAGATCTGCGCCAGCAGTCGCTCTTCTGTCTTTGGTCCAAACCCCTTTAGCTGTTGCAACCGGCCCGTTTCGGCCGCGGCCTTTAGCTCCGCGATTGAAGTAATTCCCAGCTCATCGAGTTGTTTGATCTTTTCGACACTCAATCCCGGTACTGCTGATAGTTCGACCGTACCACGCGGAAACTCTTTCCGTAGACCATTCAAAACTGAAGACTCGCCGGTGAGATAGAGTTGCTTGATTTGCGAAGCGAGCGCATCGCCGATACGTGGCAAGTCTGTCAGGCGATCTTCTTTGACGAGTCGATCGAGATCTGCGACGCCTTGAATCGCTCGCGCGCCGGCGTTGTAGGCTTTCGCTTTGAAGCGATTCTGACCGCCTTTCAGTTCCATCAACTGGGCGATCTCCTGCAACGCGGCAGCGACGCCGA
>JBKPJS010000121.1:0-3617 GCA_046730815.1 Acidobacteriota bacterium | reverse complement strand
CCACTTCATGGATCTGAGGGAGAGGAAGAGCAACCATGGCAACCGCCGTGAAGCGGTTATTAGTCGGTAGGGCACTTAGAACCGAGCAGGCCTCACACGAACGTCTCACGAAGATAACCGCCCTCGCCGTGTTTTCTTCGGATGCTCTTTCATCAACAGCTTACGCAACCGAAGAAATCTTGCTCGTGCTTGCCGTCGCTGCTGCCGCAACCTCAGGTCAATCATTTACTTATGTAGTTCCCGTCTCCGTTGGGATCGCAGTGCTGCTCGGAATCGTGGCAACGAGTTATCGCCAAACGATTCATGCCTATCCTTCGGGTGGCGGCGCATACATTGTCGCGAAAGAGAACCTTGGCACCACTCCGGGACTAGCCGCCGCTGCATCGTTGCTCGTCGATTACGTCTTGACGGTATCAGTGTCGATCGCTGCGGGTGTGGCGGCGATCACGTCCGCCGTGCAAGGCACGCCTTACGCTTGGCTCGAGGAACACAGAGTCATACTGTGCCTCGTTTTCATCGCGTTCATCGCGATAGCAAACTTGCGTGGCGTGCGCGAATCGGGAGCACTCTTTGCCACTCCGACGTATGTGTTCGTTGTCAGTTTCCTGTTCATGATCGCGTTCGGATTTTTCCACTACTTCACGTACGGCGGCGCAGCAGCAGTTCCCACTGCCGCAGAATTAAAAACGGCCGAAGGCTACAGTCTCCAGCCGTTAACATTATTCTTATTGCTGGGCGCGTTTTCGAATGGTTGCGCCGCGCTGACCGGGATCGAAGCAATCTCAAACGGTGTGCAGGCGTTCAAAAAACCAGAAGCACAAAACGCAGCGACGACGCTGATTTGGATGGCGCTACTCTTGACCACAATGTTTCTGGGTACAAGTGTGATGGCCTACCTGTACCACGTACATCCGAAAGCGAGTGAAACGGTGATCTCGCAATTCGCGCGAATCATGTTCACGGGATCTTTAGGATGGTTTTACTACGTCATTCAAGCCGCGACAGCCGCGATCCTGGTGCTTGCGGCCAATACCGCGTTTGCCGATTTCCCACGTCTCTCCAGTTTACTGGCGCGCGATCGTTTTTTGCCGCGCCAGTTTGCCAATCGTGGAGATCGTTTGGTCTTCTCGAATGGGATTGTGATCCTCGCAATCTTTTCCGGCGTGCTGGTGATTGCATTCGCAGGCGATACGTCTCGCTTAATACCACTGTACGCTGTGGGTGTTTTTCTCTCGTTCACGCTATCGCAGTCAGGAATGGTCGTGCACTGGTTGCGCGAACGAGCGAAGCTTCGTGGCGAAAAAGCCTCACAGCCCAAGCCGGATGATGACGAAGAGATTCACCGATCGTACTTCGTCACTGATGCAGTGACTTCTCCTGCAAACTGGAAGAAGTCGCTTGTTATTAATGCGCTTGGCGCAGTTGCGACGTTCATCGTGCTCTGTGTTTTCATCGCAACTAAATTCATTCATGGCGCCTGGATTGTCGTCGTTGTGATTCCCTTCCTGGTGTTGTTGTTCAAGGCGATTCACAAACACTACCTGATGGTGGCGAAGCAACTCTCGACCGAAGGATTGGAACAGTTGCGGCCAATCAAGCACAGCGTCATTGTTCCGATCTCCGGAATACATCGCGGCGTCGTTTGTGCGTTGCAATATGCGAAGTCGATTGCCTCGGACAAGGTGCAGGCTGTTTACGTCGATTTCGAAGAGGAAGCTACCGCGACCTTAAAAGATAAATGGGAGCGTTGGGGAGCCGGCGTGCAACTGGTCGTGCTGCCCTCACCTTATCGTGAACTGACGCGGCCATTGCTGCGACACATCAACCGCATGGCTAAAGAGAATGGCAACGAGATGATCACAGTAGTTCTTCCGGAATTCATCCCCGCGAGGTGGTGGCAACACATCCTCCACAATCAAAGCTCACTTATGCTGAAAGGCTCTTTGCTCTTCAAGAAGGGCGTGATCGTAACGAGCGTGCCTTACCACCTGGAACAGTAGACTAGCCACAAAAAAGCACAAAAAGCACAAGACATTCAGCCGGGTATTTTGTGCTGTTTGTGCTTCTTTGTGGCAAATTCCCGGTTGACTAGCTCCGCGCTTGAAATCGCCGGATACGCTGCTGAATTTCGTCTACGATCTCTTTGACCTGCGTGAGATCACTATTGTTTAGGTAGGTTGCCAACTCGTTGAGCAGCGGCTCAACCGGTGGATTGTGAATCTGCATTAACGTTGCCACATCGTTTTCATAGAGACCTACACGGGTGAAGTTTCCTTGCCGGTAGAGAGAAGGAAGCGCGTAGAGTTTCAGCAGAATCAAACCCTCGATCGTCGCACAGGGGATCTCCTGTTCGACAAAACGCTTCGACGTCGTGTAACGCTTCCGTACCTCTTCAAAGAGCGGATTGCTGGTTAAGAGCATATCAACTCTGAGATCGCGGAATTTGCTGCGGGCAAAATCAGCATCGCGAGTTTCGAGTTGCAGCTCTGGCAATCGTTCAAGCGCCGACGCCGCCATGATCAGATCGATATCTTCCGTGTTCCGGCCTTCAACGTATTGAAGCAAGGCTATACCACCGACAAGAACGTAATCGATTTGACGCTCCCGTAGCAGAGAGAAGAAACGCGCGACGGTCTCGATAAGGACATCCGAATTCATGAGCAGGTCCTGCGGGTTTTCGGGATTGAATAGAACCGCGTTGCGAATGACTTCGCCAATATGTACTCGCGGTGAAAGATTTGAACTCATGCAGAAACTCGTTCTCAGTTTAACTTAGAAAATGAGCAAAAGACCACGATTCAAATTAATTGCGTGGTACAGTTAAATATGTTCTCACGCAAAGACAGTAAGGAAAACCCAAGCTCCTTTGCGTTCTCTTAGCGTCCTTTTGCGGCTTTGCGTGAAACACACAATTTCAAACAACTGTACACACGGGGAGCAAGCTTGAAGGACAGTTATTAGCCAGTATAGACTCTTGTGCAGAACCCCTGAGATTAACCGCAATCACTGCCGGTGACACGTTTGACAAAGCCTGAACTTGCTTCACAAAAACAATTAGCACGCAGCAAATTGATGTCCATCGTCTTTGCGCTGCTCGCGTTTGCTATTGGCGGCGCCGCCTTACTCGGCTGGATTTTACATATCGAGCTTCTCAAGCGGATCCACCCGTCCTTAGTGAATATGAAGGCAAACACTGCGGTTTGCCTCATGCTCAGCTCCGCTGCCTTATTGCTACTGCAAAATCGACCTGTTTCGAATACGCGACGGTTTCTGGCCCAACTCTGTGCCGGGATCGTCGCACTCATCGGATTAATCACGCTGAGCGAACATGTTTTCGGTTGGAACACGGGACTCGATCAGTTGCTTTTTCACGAGTCGCTCACGGAAGCCGGCGCGTCATTTCCAGGCCGCATGGGCGTAGCGGCGTCGCTGAACTTTTTCTTTTTGGGTATCGCGCTGTCATGTTTGGAGGCGCGTTCACCTCGCTGGTTTCGCGTTTCGAACATCTCTGTGCTGATAGTGGTGGCAATCACACTACTTGTTTTCCTCTATTACTTCTACGGTATCGAACGATTCGAGCCACTGGGAAACTATTTCACTATCGCGCTCCATACGGT
>JBKPJS010000120.1:0-5184 GCA_046730815.1 Acidobacteriota bacterium | reverse complement strand
TTGATGAGCAGGATGTGATTGCGGATTTGAATGTTGAATCTTTTGCCGATGCTTACGCGAAGTTTGTGTCGCTGGCTGACGCGCAATCTCAGCGAAGGAAAACTGCGTTGGCAATGGTGCGTTCGCAGGGATTAACTCCGGACCTTTACACTGGCTCACCTTGTTTATTTTGCCTGCAAACCTTCGGCAAAATCCCATGGCATAGACAGGATTACAGGATTTTCAAGATTAACAAGATTCATTCATGAAATGGGCCATCCTGTAAATCTTGAAAATCCCTTAATCCTGTCTAAAGGTTGGCTGCCGGTTGATGCTGTGATCGTGGATGGTCGTCCGGGGCTTCTGTGGATGGAGATGCCGGACGTAAGTCTGACTGAACCATTTTTTCAACAAACAGTTGAACGCGTGAGGACGGAGAACAATCGTCGTGAGTTGTTCACGGAGTTTGATGTCCTGCTGCAACTGGAAAAGCTGCTGGACAGCGTGCCCCCCACCGGTTTCATTTTCCACTCTTCACGTTGCGGCTCGACGTTCGTCGCGAACGCCTGCCGGGCGATTACTACTTCGATCGTTCTTTCTGAAGCGAATGCCGTCGACAAGCTTGTCGCTCGATTCATTACTGACGCGACTGACAAAGTCAAAGAGTCGCTCTATTCAGTTTTTTTGCGCGGCGTGGTGCACGCATTAGGGCAACGCAGGACCGGAACTGAACAACACCTGTTCGTTAAGTTTTCGTGTTGTAGTTTCGCCCAAATCGAACGCATCAGACGCATTTGGCCGAGCGTGCCCTGGATCTTTCTTTATCGAGATCCGGTCGAAACAATCGTCTCGAACCTCAATGACGTTCCACCCTGGTTGGTCGATAACGATCGACGAGTGCTGGCGTCGATCACACGCACCTCACCCGCTGAAGTCGCTGCGATGCGACTCGAAGAGCTGTGCGCAAGAACTATCGGAAGCTTCTATTCGCTGGCGCATCGTCTTGCGAACGATGCAGGGCTGTTGCTTAATTACAATCAGCTCTCTTTACCTGTAATATTCCGCGTGTTGCGGTTTTTCAAGATCAGTGCTTCGGCTGATGAGATGGAAACAATTGCGCGCGAGAGCTGGATCTACTCGAAAGAAGCTTCCGGCACGCGTACGTTTGTCGCTGACGCCGGCGCGAAACAGAAACTTGCTTCCCATCTTGTTCATGAAATGACTGAAAGGTGGGCCATCGAACCTTATCATCTCCTGGAACAGAAAAGGCTTGAACAATCATGAAGGTAGTGCCGGGCAAACACGTGGTGGCTACCGATTTCGATGGTGGTGAGGGAATACTCGTAGATCTAAACACTAAGAAATACTATCAACTGAACGAGACCGCGATGGTAGTTTGGAAAGGTCTGGAACAAGGCAAGACGACAAGCGAGATTGCAGCCGACATCACCTCCAACTATGAAGTCGCGCTCGACAAAGCCACAATCAGCGTGGAACGAATTGTTGACAACTTCCAAACCTACAAACTTGTCGGCGCCGAGTGAGGGTCACGAGCGGCGCCTGTTTACCAAATACGCCATTCTCACCGCGGCGATCTTCCTGCCACTCATCTGGTCGTTTCTCGTTGTGCAAAATGGTTATCCGTTCACTGCCTGGAACGTCATGATGGCCGGCGGCGATCTCGAGCGTGGCCGCAGCTTCTGCATTCTCAGAGGCGAAACTGTTTCAGGCGAGACTGTCGACATTCGGCCGATCAAGCTCACGAATGCTCTCTACAGCCGCACCTGGACCATGGTCAACGCCACCATCGATAATCAAAGCTTCAAGCTCGCGTCGATTCATCCTGAAAACGAAGAGCTCGTGCGTCGTTATGGCGGAGTTGAGAATCTTCCGCCGGGCGTGCGCCTGCCCGATCTGCTCCAGGCGTGGGGCGAGCTCTACAACAAGCCACAGCCAGCCTCCTCACCGCAGAGACTGAAAGCGATCCGGCTCGATATGTATCGTTGGGAAAGTGGCCGCTACGCCGATTACGACAAGTTCATAGAATCGTGGCGCAAGGAATTGTAAATCGCGTCGTTCCCTCAAGTGCTTTTGCGCTGGGTGTCGTACGCGCCATCGTGCATGGCACGTTCCTGATTTCGGTGCTTCTCACTTCCTTCTCTGCTCTCGGCTCACTCCCACCGACGATCCTGCGACTCAGGGGCGTGATGCAGTTTTTGCCGTGGAGTTTCTACGATCAACTTCAAACGCCATCGGGAATGATGATTCTGAAAACAGCGATGGTGCTGTCGTTGTTGCTCAGCACGGCGGGCTTTCTGACGGTCGTCTCAACGAAGACTTCTCTGTTGCTGGTGGTTTTTTACCAGGGCCTGCTCCGCAGCTTCGGACATTTCAATCACGATGAAATGCTGGCCGTGTACTGCCTTGCGGTCTTGGCTTTCACTCCCTGCGCCGATGCATTTTCACTCGATGGCCGGCTGGCAAAAGCGAAAAAAGAACGTCCCCGGTTTGCTTATGCGTATCCGATTCTATTGATGCAGTTGTTGATGGCGTGGACCTACTTCAGTTCTGCGCTAATTAAACTGCGCGTCGCGGGGCTGAAGTATTTCAGCGTGGACAACCTTCCGGCCCTCGCGATCTTTCATTCGCTCGACAACTTGCACGACACCAATTTCCGGTTGGCGTTTTTATTGCCGCAGGTGAGGACGTATCTGCCGTTTGCGGTCGGGTTGGTTCTGATTTGGGAACTACTATTTCCAGTGGCCATTTTCTCGCGCCGTGCTCGTTGGTGGATCCTCGGACTCGGGATCGTCTTTCACCTATCTACGCTGTTTCTGATGAACATCTTCTTCCCGCATCAACTTGCGATGTATCTCATCTTCGTAAACTGGGATCGAATTGCAACTTTGCGAGACGGGAATCGAACCGTTCGTTAGAGGGAAAGCTGTAGGTGACTACATATTCGGGAGGGGCGCTCTCCAGGATTGGCTGCCCGTTCGCCTCGAGCCATGCATGACCAGCGACCTTGCCGCTAGTTTCGCTGCGTACGCCAAATATGATCCGCGTGGCAATTCCGCTGCGCGACAGGTATCGATGAAGCACAGCCGCGCGTTTCCAGCAGACAGGCTTAAAGATGAAGACGTCTGCCGAGAGAAGTAGATCGATCGCGCGGGCAAGTTCGTCCTGATTCGTCGCTTGACCAGAAGTCTTTTTGTTTTCACTGCCGGCAACAATTTGCAGCGCGCGCGGCAATGAATAGCAGCGCGCGGTAATTGAAAGAACGACGACCCACCACGCCATCCGGCACAAAAGCAACGCTTCGTCAGGACGTGAAACAAACTTACGGCTGAGACCTGAGATTAATCGGCGTGCTTTTCTCATCCCGCGAGTAATTCTGCCACAAAGAACAACCAAAGGCGCAATTATTAGCCACAGATGAACGCGGATGAACGCAGATTGGATCTGCGTTCATCCGCGTTCATCTGCGGCTAAGCGAACTTGTAAATCTCGTAATCCTGTCTTAACCTCACTTAAGCCTTTATATCAATCCGCAATGTAACCGGTAGGAGGATCTGTGGCGGTTATTCGTCCCTTTCGTGCTTTGCGTCCGGAGACTGAGCGGGCCCAACTGGTAGCCAGTGTGCCTTACGACGTCGTCAACACCGAGGAAGCACGCGCCCTCGCGAAGGGAAATCCGCTTAGTTTTTTGCACGTTTCACGTCCGGAGATTGATCTTCCTCCGGGGACCGATATTCATAGCGACGTCGTTTATCGAAAGGCTGTTGAAAATTTCGAGAAACTGATCGCCACTTGCCCCCTCGTAAAAGAGACAGAGCCGAGCCTCTATCTTTACCGGCTTATTATGGGCGACCACGAACAGATCGGAATCGTCGCCTGCTGTTCCATTGACGAATATGACGACGGCACTATTCGTAAACACGAACGCACGCGACGCGATAAAGAGGACGATCGCACGCGCCACATGCTGATGTTGCGTGCGCAAACTGGTCCAGTTTTTCTAACCTACCGCGGGCGGGCCGAGATCGACGAAGAAGTATCAGCGGCCATAACCGCAGCGCCCTTGTTCGATTTGACTGCGGCCGATGGAGTTCGACATACCATCTGGCGTCTCAATGAAACCGGTGCGCTCGTGAAGAACTTTGAGTCAGTTCCATTGCTTTACATTGCTGACGGCCACCATCGAGCTGCAAGCGCAAGCCGCGCACGCGCGGAGTTAAAGGAACAAAGCTTCGGGCATACCGGCAAAGAGGACTATAACTATTTCCTGACAGTCATCTTTCCTGATTCACAAGTCCACATACTCGCGTACAACCGGACGGTCCAGGATCTCAACGGACTTTCGAAAGAAGAGTTTCTCGAGGCTATCAGGGAACAGTTTACAATTACGGAGAACGCGAGGCCGGAGCCTCCGCAACGCGGTCACTGGAGTATGTATCTCGATGGTAAGTGGTACGGGTTACAACTCTCTCCCAATGCGACGTTGCCCGTAGGCAATGTCGCAATGCTCGACGTGAGTATTCTTCAGGACAGGCTGCTTGATCCTATCTTAGGCATCAAGGACATCCGGACAGACAAGCGAGTAGATTTCATTGGCGGTCTTCGCGGGACAAAAGAGCTGGAACGTTTGGTAGATGAGGGGAAAGCGGCGGTTGCGTTCTCACTTTATCCGACGACGGTCGAGGAGTTGTTGATGGTTTCGGACGCCAACGAGATAATGCCGCCAAAGTCGACCTGGTTCGAACCCAAATTGAGAGATGGTCTGTTGATTCACGTAATGTAAGTCATAAAACCATCCGCAGATTACGCAGAATCTGTGTAATCTGCGGATGGCTCTGATACTTATGCGAGTCTTAATTGCTGACAAATTCGAACAATCAGGCCGGGATGGTTTACAGGCGCTCGGCTGCGAAATCTCCTACGAGCCGGACCTCAAAGACGAGGCACTTGTTGAGGCTATTAAAAATGGAGCGCCTGACGTGCTCGTTGTTAGAGGCACGAAAGTGACTGAGCCCATGCTCGGTGCCGGACCAGTGAAACTTGTCGTTCGCGCAGGCGCGGGGTACAACACCATCGACGTCGCGGCGGCCTCGAAGCGCGGCATTTACGTTTCGAATTGTCCCGGAAAAAACTCGATTGCCGTTGCCGAGCTCGCTTTCGCGTTGATCCTCGCTCTCGATCGACGAG
>JBKPJS010000119.1:0-4781 GCA_046730815.1 Acidobacteriota bacterium | reverse complement strand
GATCGGCTGCTGTTGCTGTTTGCTTTCAACTATCCGTTCGTGGAGTTTATCGCGCGCGATCCGGAGGCGATGGTGCGCGTGCCGTCGTACCTGCGCGGCGGCGTCAGCGGATTGGCGAAGATCTTACTCGTGGCAACGATTCTGCTGTTCGTGGCCTGGTTGGGACGCCAGATTCAACGAGCGATCGCAGGCGAGCCGTTGAACGTGCCGAAGTACCTGCTGCTGGCGGCGGCGATTCCGATGCACTGGATCGTCCTGTTGACGCCGATGCCCCACAAGCCGATCGCCATCGTCGCCATACTCACCATCTATCACAACTTCCAGTATCACCGGCTCATCTGGTTTCACAACCGCAAATACAAGTCGCGTGAAAAGTACGGAGCCGCGGAGCTAATCAGTCGGAGATTGGTGTTCTACATCGCGTTCGGGATCTTATTCGGAATCATTTACCAGGGACCACGGCAGATACTCGGCTACCTCGGCCTGCAAAATAGTGCTAACTCCTTCCTTGTGCAGCTCGGAATATCGTTCCTCTGGGGATACGCGTTCATTCACTATTATCTTGATTCGAAAATCTGGCGTGTCAGGCGCGACCCGTCGGTCGGCGAAGCGTTGAAGATGAGCTAGTCTTCGCCGTGCTCGTCGCCGTTGAAGTGCAGCACGGTCGACTCGTCGTCGATGATGGTTTCGAGGTGGACCGGACGGCCCCAGAGAGCGTGGACGTGCTCGAGTGCTTTGCGGGCGTAGCGCATGTCGAGCTCGGTGCCTTCGAAGCGGTGTTTTAGATAGAGCTCGCGGTTGCCGTTGTAGTCGCCGTCTTCAACTTGCAAATACGGAAACCCGAAATTCGTCATGTTTGAAACAAGCTGATCGCGCACCTTCTCCCAACGCTTCTCGGTAATGGTCCACTCCTCTTCTTCGACCAGCTCGAACACAAAAAGATCGAGCTCTTCACACAATTCTTCCGTCAGATAGTTGCGCAAAAACGAAACATCATTCTCCAGCTCCCGCACTTCAAACATCTTCTCGCGCCCTTCGTTCCCAACACGGCCAAATTTCTCGCGCTCGTTTTTCGAAGGTTCATTCCAACGGCGCTCGATGTCTTCGTAAATCTTGTAGCCGAGGTAATAGGGATTTAACTGTCCCTTCTGCGGCGAGACGACGCCCGAATGAAGATTGGCAAACTCGATATGCTCATTGTCGCTGAGATCAAGCTCGCGCATGATGCGCGCGTGCCAGATGCTGGCCCAACCCTCGTTCATGATCTTCGTTTGCATCTGCGGCACGAAATACTCCATCTCCTCATGCACCATCGCAATCGCATCGCGCTGCCAGGCCGAGAGCGAGGGCGAGTGTTTCATGATGTAGAAGAGCAGATCTTTTTCAGGCAGCCGTTCTCGCGGCTTTGTGTCGTCACTCTCGTCGGGCGCCTTGGCCGCCTGATGCTCAACCTTGTCGAGCAACCAAAGATCATCGTATCGACCATCCTTCGGCCGCAGCTCCGCGCGCCGCTTCTCTTCTGCAACCGAAATATCGCGTTTGATAAAGAAATACGGATCGATGTGCTCTTCAATCGCCAGCACTGCGTCGAGAAATCTTTCCACCGTCTTCCGGCCATGCTTGAATTCGTACTCCATCATTCTCTGCGCATGCGTGGAAACGCTTTCAACCATGCGCCGGTTGGTCTTTGAGAAGTAGGAGTTGTTCTTGAAGAAATCGACGTGCCCAAGAACGTGGGCAATCACCATCTTGTTCTGAATCGGACTGTTCGTTTCCAGTAAGAAGCCGTAGGCCGGGTTTGTGTTGATTACGACTTCGTAGATCTTCGACAATCCGAAGTCGTACATCGTCTTCATGCGATGGTAAGTTTTGCCGAAGGTCCAGTGGGAATAGCGGCCGGGCAGCGCGTAAGAGCCAACCTCGTACATCACGGTGGCGGGCACGATCTCGAAATTCGTCGGGTAAGGATCCAGACCGAATCCCCGAGCAACTTCCCAGATCTGCTCGACGGCCTTCTCCAGTTCTTTGATCTCTTTATCTTCCATAGAAAACCATCCACAGATTACACGGATGTTTTTTATCTGTGTAATCTATGGAAACTATGCCGGTGTCTCGACTCCGCGCTTCCCGAAAAACTGTTTCAGCGCTGGGTAAACGTCTTCTTTGTCGTCGATGCGCACACCAACGAAACGATCCTTGTGCTGTAGTCGATCCGTGAAGATCGACAGCAGCGCGCCTGACGATCGCCGGTAACTCGACGATCCTTCCTCGCCAATCTCACCATACCCAAACAAGTTACAGGTTGCGATCAACTCATCCGCGAGCTTAACCGCTTCTTCGTTATCGGAGTAATAGTTGTCGCCGTCAGAGAAGTGAAAGGGATAGATGTTCCAATCAGCAGGCCGGTAGCGTTGCTTGATGATGTCGAGCGCAAGCTGGTAAGCAGAAGAGACCACGGTGCCGCCTGACTCTCCCTGCGTGAAAAACTGCTCCTCAGTCACCTCTTTCGCTTCGGTGTGATGCGAGATGAAGACGATGTCCACGTTGTCGTACTTCGTTCGCAGAAAACGAACCATCCAGAAATAAAAACTGCGTGCAATGTATTTCTTAAACTCACCCATCGAACCCGATACGTCGATCATCGCGATGACCACGGCGTTCGACTCGTAACGCATCACCTCTTCCCACGTCTTGAATCTCAGATCTTCCTTCTTGATGTCGCCGAAGCGAGCGTTGCCTTCGCGAGCGTTGCGACGAATGTTTTCCAGAATCATTCGCCGCTTGTCGAGGTTTGCGATGACGCCGGTGCGCCGGATTTCATTGAACTGCGTCTTGCGCGACTGTACGGCTTTCTTCGCCTTCTCCTGGAGATAAGGAAGTTGGAGGTCTTCGAAAATCAGTGCGGCGAGCTCGTCGATGTTTACTTCTGCCTCGTAATAATCAGCGCCGGCTTCCTGACCGGCTTGTCCTGAGCCCTGACCACCTCCCGGCCGGCTCTCACGGCCGATGACGTCGCCTACGCGCGTCTTTCCATCGCCCTGGCCCACGTGCTTGCTTTTTTGAGGATTGAAGCGGAACTTGTATTCGTCGAGGGCTTTAATCGGCACTTTGACGGTGCGCTTGCCGTCGGAGAGGATGATCGCTTCGTTCGAAACGATCGAACCGAGATTTTTCCGGATGGCTTCCTTTACGCGATCCTTGTGGCGCTCCTGATCGATGATGCCCTTGCGCTGTAACGACCAGTCATTGCGTTGTATAGACATAAAACACCACCCACAGATTACGCCGATTTCGCTTTACAGAAATCGAGCACGACATTAGTAAAGGCCTCCGGATACTCCTCGTGTGGCAAGTGGCCGCAGTTCAAAAAGACAATCAAACGCGATGCGGGAATCTCCGCGTGGAGCCGTTCACCATCCGCGAGTGGAATCTCCCGATCGTTTTCGCCCCAGAGCAGGAGGGTGGGCTGGCTGATTAGATGCGCGTCCCTGGATATCCGTTCAGCGTCCCAGCGTCGCACCGTCCGAATGATCGCGCGTTGCGTGCCCGCGGCGCGCAACGGCAAATGGCGCGCATCGACTCTTCTTTCATCGAGCACCCACGAGTGACGATCGTAAACTCGCTTCATTCGGCGGCGCAGTAATCGACGCGATCCGATTAAGAGTGGCGACACAACATCGCCAAAGACCGGTGAACCAAACACTCGCATCAGCTTATACGCAAGTGGCCTGTTGTTGTTGACCGTTCCGACCAGGACCAGTTTCTCAACTCGATCCGCGTAATCAAGAGCGCAAGTCGCGGCGACGGCGCCACCGTATGAGCTGCCGACAAAGATCGCGCGCGCGATGCCTAGAGAGTCGAGCAATCGCGTCAGGAGTTTCGCCTGGCCGGCAATCGTGTATTCGCCGTTTCTTGGCTTGGCGGAGTAACCGTAACCCAACATGTCCACCGCGATCACCCGGTAACCTTCCTGCGCTAACGCCAGAAACACTTTGCTCCAGACGAGTGTCGACGACGCGAAGCCGTGAATCAAAACGAGCGCCCGGGCGTTTGCGTCACCGGCTTCCTGGTAATGAACGCGAACTCCGTCAAGGTCGGCAAACCGCGAATGAGTTGAATGAAAAATAACGTCACGGTTCTTGTGCCAGTCAGCATCGCGTGGGCGGGTCAGGAGCTTGCCGGCAACGGCAATTGTAGCGGCACCCGCGATCCAGTAACGTTTCTTCATCATAATTTAGCCGCAGATTTACGCTGATTAACGCGGATCAGACCTGCGTTCATCTGCGAAAATCTGCGGCTAACAAACGATCCTAGCGAGACAACAACGTGCCGACGTAAGTCAGCAGCTCGTTAGCACAAACCGGGCAATACCCATGCTCTTTTACGAGTCGATCAACTACTTCGTTGATGCGCCGCAGTTGATCCGGATCGGGCGTCTTTGCCGAAGTAGTTATCTTCACCACGTCCTTTAAGTCGGCAAAGATCTTCTTCTCGATCGCTTCTTTCAAACGCTCGTGTGAGTTGTACTCGAACGGTTTGCCCTTGCGAGCGTAGGAAGAAATCCGAATCAGGATCTCCTGCCGGAACGTATTCTTCGCATTCTCCGAAATCCCGATCTGCTCTTCAATCGAGCGCATTAACTGCTCGTCCGGATCCATCTCCTCTTCCGTGATGGGATCCTTGATTCGCTCCTTGTTGCAGAAAGCCTCGACGTTGTCGAGATAGTTGTTGCACATCGTCCGCGCCATCTCTTCAAACGAGTAGACGAACGCCCTTTGCAC
>JBKPJS010000118.1:0-2774 GCA_046730815.1 Acidobacteriota bacterium | reverse complement strand
GATCTCGAGACTGATCGCGCCCTGGTTGAGTTTGAATCTCATCTTCTCGTGCTGGTCACTGAAGATCTGACACTCTGTCTCGCCGCCGACGCGCAGGTAGTTCCCTGGTTGCAGCAAAAGCTCGGCGTATGAGTCAGCGCTGCTTTTGATGAAATCGCCTTCCTGCAATTTCAGACCGGGCTCGAGATCAAACTTTCCGTCACCGCGCTGGTATGCGACCGCGCCTTTAACCGCATTAGCCCGCACGCCCGTGATGAAACCCTCGAAACTCTCCTGGCGCTGTGCGTTCATCACGAGAGTAAGGGTGATCACAATCGACAGACTAATGAAGCGCATTGTTGACCTTCTAAGTTCGTAGAGCTGTCAGAAAGTCATCGAGCAAGTTCTTTGCGACTTGCAGACGATATTTTGCTGTCGAGCGAATGTCGTCGATTGGAGAGATCTCACGCAACATGGTTGCAGAGGCTAACTCGACAGTTTCCCGATCAAGCTTTTTTCCGCGCAATGCGTTCTCAGTTTGCACACAACGCACAACTATTGGAGCAACACTTCCCACGACGATTCGTGTGTCTTTGATTTGCCCCTGTTCGGTCTGTGCGACAGCAGCGAAACAAACCTTCGAGATCGCCTGGGCTTTCCGTGTGCCAACCTTCCGATAGTAATGCGTCAAGCCCGAGGTATTGCGCGGCAGTCGAATTCGGCTCAGCAGTTCATCCGCGGCGATGTGCATTTTCTTGTAGCCGGTGTGAAAACCCTGATAGGGAAGCCAACGAGATCCGCGCGCTGACACCAACTCGATCTCCGCGTCATAAGCCAGCAGCGCCGGCGGTGAATCGGCGGCTGGCGAGGCGTTAACGATGTTACCGCCAAGTGTGCCGCGGTTTTGAATCGCGAGGCCGCCCGTTTCACTCGCAGCCTGGCAAAGCATTGGAAACTCGTGCCGCAAAATCAGATTAGACTGGACTTCGGTGTAAGTAGTAAGTGCGCCGAGAGTAATATGCGTGTCACTGGCTTCGATGCCGCGCAATTCGCTCAAGCCCCAGATGTTGACGTAGTTCCGGTGCTCCAACTTGCCGGCTTCAAGCAAGACCATCAAGTCTGTTCCACCCGCAAACGGCTTCCAGGCTCCCGGTTCACTCTCGAGCAGCGCGAGAGCGTCGCCAAGCGAAGCCGGCGTGGCTAGCTGGTAATTTGGGATGAAGGCTCTCACTTCTGATAAGCGCGCACTACCGATTCGAAGATCTTCATATAGCCAGTGCAGCGACAAAGATTTCCTGCGAGGCCGTTGCGAATATCGTTTTCAGTTGGTTCGGGATTTCTGTTGAGCAGATCGACAGCGGCCAGAACCATCCCCGGAGTACAGATGCCACACTGAGCGCCGCCGTGATCGATGAACGCCTGTTGTACTACGTGCAATTCGTGATCGCCGGCAACTCCCTCGATCGTAGTTATCGCGCAGCCATTGACCTGAGCGACTGGAACAAGACAACTGTTCACGATCTGTCCGTCAATAACCACGGTGCACGCACCACACTCACCTTCACCGCATCCCTCCTTGGTGCCGGTTAGCTGCAATTGCCCACGCAGGACGTCGAGCAGCCGCGCCATCGGAAACACCTCCAGCCGGCGCGCCTCACCGTTGATTTTGAAATTGATTAGCATGTAAACCTTTGAACAGGATTCACAGGATTTTGCAAGATGTACAAGAATCAATCTTGTCATCCTGGAAAATCATGTAAATCCTGTCAAACAAACTCTTCCATCAGCCGCTCGGGGAGCAGTGGAATGTGGTTGAAGCTGATGCCCGTGGCGTTTTCGAGTGCGTTTAGTATTGCAGGGGCGGCGCCGTCCATTGGTAATTCGCCGATTCCTTTTGCCCCTCCTGGTCCATAAGCGTATGGGTTCTCTTCGAAGTACACGCGAATGGGAGGGATGTCGGCCGGCGTCGGAATGATGTAGTTAGTCATCTGATTGTTGGCCATTCGGCCCTCTTTCCAGACCACGTTTTCAAACAGCGTGAATCCAATCGCCTGCGCCACCCCACCTTCAATCTGCCCGGCGGCCAGCACGGGATTCAAAACGCGCCCGACTTCCTGCAACGCAACAAAATCTTCGACATGTGCTTCGTACGTCAACTCATTAAACGAAACTTCAGCGACATAGACCGCCCACGCGTACGCGCCATAAGCGTCGCCCTGGTATTTCTCATCGTCCCAGTGAACGTTTGGCGGCGGTTGGTAAGTTGACGAAGTTTTTAACGAGCCAAATCTGGCGATGTACTCCGCGCACGCTTTGGTGAATTCTGACTGTCCATACTCGCTCGGTAACAAACCGCTGCCGATCAGCGTTTGCTTCAAACCGGTAACAGCCGATTCGACGAGCTTGCCAACCACCATCGAAGTACGCGATGCGACCGTTGGCCCACTGTTGGGAACTCGTCCAGTATCAGGCTGAACGATTTCGATCGAGTCGAAATCAAGACCGAGAGCTTCAGAGGCAATCTGCGAAAAGATCGTGTTAGTGCCCTGACCGATCTCCGTGCTCGCGGCAAGTATTCGGACTTTGCCTTCGACCGTCGCCTCGGCGGACACGACAGATTGAAGATACACCTCGCCCGATCCAGTAAAACCGGCGCCGTGCATGAACGTCGCAAAGCCAACGCCACGCTTTTTTGCAAAGCGCCCATTGCTTTCAGCGTTCTCGCGTGCGAATTGTTCGCGTTTCGCATGGTAGTCGCTGAGCTGCAATGCTCGCGTGAGCAGATGGTCCATGTC
>JBKPJS010000117.1:0-7680 GCA_046730815.1 Acidobacteriota bacterium | reverse complement strand
CGCATGGGAATTCCCGCCGCCTGAAGCATGTCCAGAACTTGCCCATTGCCGTTGTAGATCGGATTGGCTCGTGGATCGACGAGAACGCGTACTGGTACGCCTGCCTGCCATCTGGCGATGATCTTGTTCGCATAAGACGTGTCCTGCATGAACCAGAAGGCGACGTCGATACCGACCTTCTCATTGTCGATTAAGGTCCAGAGCGGTGCTCTACAATCTTCAAAGGCCGGATCGCAGAGACGCTCCTGCGCGTCGACTCGCGATGAGACGAGCGCCAGAAGTAACGCACCAAAAAAGAGGAATGTAGGCCTAATTAGATTTTTCATCGGTTAATTGCTGCAGCTTTTTTAATCCCATTGCTGATTCCAACTGAATAGGTGATGATTAACTGTGCCTGGCTGCTTTCACACGCCGAGTCTAGTTACCGCACGGAGGGAGAGAGATCCGCAGATTACGGGGAACCCCATAACTAATACGATGCGCGTATCTTAGCAGTAAACTGCCAACGAGACCATTTTTCCAGTGTCACTAAATTATCAAGCTTTGTTGGCGATTGTAAGGACGCCATCCAGTCTTCCTTTATCCGTGTTCCTTTAGATAGAAACGCGTAAAGTAGGGACCATTCGGACCTGGCTATCTGTTCCGAAGTCAAAATACGCGCGCGACGATTAACATTGAGACCAACGTCAATACAGAACATCCCGCTCCAACCCCCGCCCGGCAACGAAACATGGGTAGGCGATCAGCACCAGATATCGCTGATTGCACGCACCGTTTCAATGGATTACCTCGTGACGTTCGTCGAGTTGGTGCTCGGAATCTTCATGCTGCCGTTCAATACCTCACACCTGGGTCAGTCTGCTTACGGACTCTGGGTCCTTACGGCCTCAATTACTTTTTACTTTTCAATGCTTAACCTCGGATATGGCAATGCGCTGGTGAAGTATGTCGCGCAATACCGGGCTCACCGCGACGCTGCGGGGTTAAATCAAATCGTAAGCACGATGTTCTTTGTTTTTACTGGCATCGGACTGATTGCTTACGCCGTTGGCGCAATCATCGCTCTAAACCTGCAAAGTCTTTTCAACGTCAGTCCGGAGCAGGTCGCCACCGGACGCACTGTATTGCTCGTCATAACTCTCTACATTGCTTTGGGATTCCCGTTCAGCGTGTTTGGGGCAGTCATGAACGGATTTCAACGCAAATACTTGAACGGCGTAATTGGCATGGCGACCAGCATCACCGTGGCCGTTGTGAATGTCGTCGTGCTGCTGTTGGGCTACGGATTGGTCGAGCTCGTTATCTGCACGACCGCAATTCGAATCCTGAGCTATTTCGGGTATCGCTTAAATGCTTACAGAATCTTTCCAGCTCTCCAGGTGAGTACACGACACGTCAGTCTCTCACGCTTGAAAGAGCTGACAGGATTCAGCGCTTATATGCTCCTGATTGACCTGGCCAATAAGTTGAATTACGCGACTGACACAGTGGTGATTGGAATTTTCATGAGCACCGCGGCCGTGGCTATCTGGGCAGTGGCTCAGCGGCTGATTGAACTAACCCAGCGTCTTACAGATCAACTGAATGGTGCGTTGTTCCCCGTCGTCGTCGATAGCGCGACCCTGGGGAATCTCGACCGGCTGAAAGTGGTGCTGTTGCAGGGGACTCGGCTGTCGCTGGCGATGGTCTTACCGATAGCGACGGGTCTCGCTTTGCTGGCTGAACCCGTAGTGCTGGTCTGGGTTGGTCCACAATTCAATGCGAGCGTCCCCATCATCCACATTCTGGCTGCGGTCGTAACGTTTCGCGTCGGCAATGCTACGGCGACGACGCTGCTAAAAGGCGCTGGACAACACCGATTATTAGCGCTTTCAAATCTTGTTATCGGTATCGCAAACGTGGTGCTTAGCGTGGGGCTGGTGCGAAAGTACGGATTGCAGGGAGTAGCGGTCGGCACACTCATACCTTTGAGTCTAATGTCAATCTTCGTCTTATTTCCCGCGGCATGCCGGCGGGCGAGTATTCCACTCGGCGAGGCCGTCGCGAGTGGAGTTTGGCCGGCTATCTGGCCCGCGATTTGTATGGGCGTGTTCCTGGCGCTGAGCAGGAAGTTTTTTGCTCCCGGATTTATCTCGATAATGGTGCAGGCAGTCAGTGCAGGATTGATTTATGCGCTCCTCTTCCTGGCCCTGGCTATTGGGCACACTGAACGGAATTGGTATTTGGCGAAGATTCGCCAGGTGATTGGGTTGCAACGTTTGCCCGCCGCTTGAGTTCTTATCGACATGAAGTTTTCAGTACTGATTCCTACATATAACCGCTCAGACGAACTTCGTAAGACTCTTCAGAGTCTGAGTGAATTGTCCGGCAGCGAAGATTGGGAAGTGATCGTTGTAGATAATAATTCGAGTGACAATACCGCGGACGTTGTAGCTGAAATCAGCAAGACGTTTCCCGTCGAAATGCGTTACCTTTTCGAAGGGGAGCAAGGTAAGCCGGCAGCGCTAAACTCAGGACTGGCCGTCGCTCGGGGTGATGTGATTGCCTTTACTGACGACGACCACCGTTTTGAGCGCGATTGGTTGCACCAGGCGGCGCTCGGGTTGGAACGTTTCGGATGTGATTATGTCGGCGGGAAAATATTGCCGCTATTCGAAGGTCCGCATCCGCGATGGCTGACAACTTCATCAGCACGTCACCGGTCCGTGATTGGGATGGCAGACTATGGACCACAAGCACATGAGTTTGCCGAGAAACCGGCGATGGGTGGAAATCTGGTTGTGCGCAAGGAAGCATTTTCTCGCGTTGGTCTATGGGACAACCGGCTGGGCCGGCGTGGAAAAACGTTACTTGGGCAGGAGCAGCGCGAATGGTGCATGCGCGCGCGCGCCGCGGGATTGCGTGGTGTTTACATTCCTGAAATGGTCGTTTACCACATCGTGCCGGCCGAACGTCTGCAGAAGAAATATTTTCGACGCTGGTTTTATTGGCACGGCATCAGTCGGGCAATCCTGCATGAGAACTTTGGACTCGACATGGAATCACCCGAAGATACGGTCCATGATTTTTCAAAAGTGCCTCGCATAGCGGGCGTACCGCGATACATGTTTCGCACCCTTTTCTCTGGAGTGGGGAACTGGGCGAAGGCGGCCATTAAAAACGACTCAGCGAAAGCATTCGATCATGAGTTATGGCTCTGGTTCTTCGCGGGGATTATGCGGCAGAGGTGGAAAAACCGGCATGTTCCGATACCAGCTTTTAATAAGGTCCCCGGGCAGCCGATTAGCGACTGAATAGAGATTATGAAAGCAATCATCTTAGCGGCCGGAAAAGGAACGCGTCTTGACGGTGCGGCAGTGAAGCCAAAATGTCTCGTCGAGATTGGTGGTTCAACTCTACTACATCGACAAATTGAGGCGCTGCGAAGTCTGAACGTCAAAAAGATCGTCGTCGTGATCGGATTTGGCTGTGACAGCATACGCGAGGAATGCGATAACGAAATCACCTTCGTCGAGAACTTAAAGTTCGCAGAGACAAGCAGCCTGTATTCGTTGTGGTTAGCTCGAGATCACCTGACGGAAGGCTTCGTAGTGCTCAATTCGGACGTACTCTTTCATCCGCAAATGTTGGCCAATCTGCTTGAATCGTCATGCGAGGATGCTTTGTTGATTTCGAAGACGGAGGATGAGAGCAGTCCAATGGGTGATGAGGAAATGAAAGTCAGACTCGATAAAGAGTTGGTCGTCGACATCTCCAAGGACATGGATCCGCTGGAGGCAGACGGTGAAAACGTTGGAATAGTAAAGTTCGGCGCGGCTGGAGCGAAAGCCCTGGTTCGTTACATGGATGAGCTGATTGCGACGGGCGGAGTGAAAGACTGGGCGCCGCGTGCTTTTCGTGAGTATGCGCTGCATCATCCGTTACACGCGTTGAGCACAGACGGCTTGCCCTGGATTGAGATCGACTTTCCCGAAGATTATCAACGCGCGGTCACGGAAGTTTACCCCAAAATAGAATCGCTGGATGGACCATGGAATTCCAGCTTCAATCCATCTCAAACCTCCTCCACAATTTCCTTTGATGAGCCTTAAGCGCGTTATCAGCACGGCCCGCGAGGTTGATAAGCAATGGCAGCGATGGCGTTCCCCGGACCGGCGACGATTGCTGGTCAACGCCAGAACTGCGATGAACTACTCAACTATTGCGCCCATCGTCGAGCGCTTGCAGGGTGATCCGCGCTTGGAGTTTTATTTTGCGTCGAGCGAGAACCCGGCGCAAACGCAAGCAGTTTATGCCGACGCTGTCCAGCCCTTCAAATTGATCACCCCCTTAAAGGCTTTACTCATGCAGTTTGATGTTTACCTCGCTGCTGATTTTCTTTGGATGAAGTTGCCGCGAGGCGCGCGGCGTGTGCAGACGTTTCATGGCGTCGCGGGTAAATATCGAACTGTTTACGATTCCCCTTCGCAGTCCATGCGAAGCTGGGACCGGCTGTTCTTCATCAATGAACGACGATTGCGGCACTTTATCGATTGTGGCGCAATCGACGAAGGCAGCCCGGCCGCGCGTTTGATTGGTATGCCAAAACTGGATTGTCTCGTGGATGGATCTTTAAAGAGGGACGACCTTCTCAGTGCAATGGGGATTGATCCGGCTCGCAGAACCATTCTGTATGCGCCTACCTGGTCGCCACACTCTTCAGTTGTGACTATGGGAGAAGAATTGGTCCAACGCCTCGGGGAGGCCGGCTACGCCGTAATAGTTAAACTGCATGACCGCTCGAGAGATCTACAATACGTAAACTCAGGTGGAGTGGATTGGGGCGCAGGTCTTGAGCCTGTGCTGCAAAAGTTTGGCGGTGTGCTGGCGAAGGGACACCACTCTTCTCCATACCTCGCCGCGGCAGACGTGATGATCACGGATCACAGCTCAGTGGGATTTGAGTATTTGCTACTCGATCGCCCTTTGATTCGAATACACGTGCCTGAGCTTATTAAGAATACCGACATCGAACCGAGCTACGTGGATTTGTTGGCGAGCGCTGCGACGAGTGTAACGAATGTCCATGAAGTGATAGCGGCAGTCGAGCGAGGCTTTCTTAATGGACGAGAAAACTCGGAAACGAGAGTCGCAGTTGCAAATGAGATGTTTTACAAACCCGGCACTGCGACGGATCGAGCCGTCAAAGAACTATACGATCTGATGGAACTACCCACAGACTGACGCGGATGAAATTGGAGAAGCTAAAGAATGCGAGTCTTGATGAGTTGCGCGTGCGCGCCGCTCAGAAGATCGCCGCGTTTACTGAACGACAGGGTTGGTCCAAGCTTGTAAAGCTGCCGTCGGACGAAGCGTTCGCGTCCCTTGTCGTTCCGCGAGACGGCAGATCCGAGCCGCCATTCTTCGCAGGCTTTAACTCACCGCAAAACACTATCGCTGCATTCAAATCGCGTTGGCCCATGAGCGCCCAGCAGCTCGTGGATAAAGCTGATCGCATTTGTAGCGGTAAATTCGATCTTCTCGGTTTTAAGAACCTCAGTTTCGGTGATCCGATCGACTGGCAATTCGAGCCGGTCACCGGAAAACGCATTCCGCTTTTACACTGGAGCAAACTCGACTATCTCGACGCTGACGTTGCGGGCGATAAGAAGATAATTTGGGAGTTGAATCGACACCAGTACTTCATGACGCTGGGCCAGGCGTACTGGTTGACTGGTAATGAACAATACGCGCGTGTGTTTGCCGCGCATCTGCAAGCGTGGATGGATGCAAACCCGCCGAAGCTGGGCATCAATTGGGCCAGCAGTCTCGAAGTCGCTTTCCGATCGATGTCGTGGTTATGGGCTTTTCACTTCTTCAAATCGTCGCCGTCAATAGCACCGGAAACTTTCAAACGTGCATGGAAGTTTTTATATCTCAGCGCGCGCCATCTCGAGAAGTACTTGTCAATCTATTTCAGTCCCAACACGCATTTGACCGGCGAAGCGCTCGGGCTCTTTTTTCTCGGGACTCTGTTGCCTGAATTCAAAGAGGCGAAACGTTGGCAACAACTCGGCAGCCGGATCTTGATCGATCAACTGCCCATTCACGTTCAGCGTGACGGCGTCTATTTTGAGCAATCGACTTACTATCACCGGTACACCACAGATTTCTATCTTCACTACCTGTTGCTTGCCCGCGCCAACAATTTCAAACTTCCGCCACAGGTTGAGCAAACACTTCTCTTATTGCTCGATCACCTGATGTACATCACGCGTCCTGATGGCACAACACCCTTTGTAGGCGACGATGACGGCGGGCGTCTGGCGATGCTCGACGTTAGCCCGGCCAATGATTTT
The DNA here is from genome assembly GCA_046730815.1 of Acidobacteriota bacterium. GTDB lineage: Bacteria > Acidobacteriota > Blastocatellia > Pyrinomonadales > Pyrinomonadaceae > PSRF01. The sequence goes on along the minus strand of JBKPJS010000117.1, from coordinate 1,342 downwards.
CGCGGCACGTTGGGAGTTGGCGCGGTAATGTTCGAGCGCGCCGACTACAAGTTTGTAGCTGCTGATGCGGCTGAGGAGTTGTCTTGGCTGACTGGTGTCGAGGGCTTGATTAAGTTTGATTCGATCGTTGCGAAGCATCCGGAGAAAACGTCCGTCTCATTTCCCCAGGGCGGGTATTTCGTAATGCGAGACGGCTGGACGCGAGATTCAAATTACCTGCTGTTTGATTGTGGACCACACGGATCGCTCGCCTGCGGCCACGCTCATGCCGATGCGTTGTCGATCGACGTTGCTGCGAATGGTCAAACTGTTCTCGTCGATCCCGGCACTTGCACCTACACCGGTACGAAAGAATTAAGAGACTGGTTTCGCAGCTCACACGCGCATAACACGTTGACTGTGGATGGCGAGTCGTCGTCGGTCCCGAGTGGCCCGTTCTCGTGGACAACGATCGCGAGGTGCTCAGTTGACAAATGGGTGAGCGATGACCGCTTCGACTTTGTCTCCGGTGAGCACGATGGTTTCATGCGTCTCCAGGAGCCGGCGATGGTGAAACGCGAGATCCTCTTCCTCAAGGGCGACTACTGGGTCATTCGCGACAGCATCACTTCATCACACCGCGTCGACGTTCACTTTCACTTTGATTCTTCGCCCGGCAGCGAGTCGAATTTAAATATCCAGTGCTTTGGGAATGGCCAACGAGTTGAGGAAGAAGCATTTGTTTCGCACTGTTATGGTGAAAGGGCGCCGGCCAAAGCCTTCAGCTTTTCTGCAACTTTGCAGGGAGGCGGCGACATAATCAGCTTTTTGCTGCCGCACAAGCCGGGAATTGAGTGGGCGGTGCGGGAGATCGAAGCCTCGAACGCTCGCGCTTTTGAAGTCTCTGGGGCAAACTCCGTGGATCTTGTTATGATTCCCGTTGCTGATGCCTGGGTTTGGACGAGAAGCATCAACGGGCTGGTGATCGAGACAGTTTCGACGAAGCAGTAACTATGTGCGGCATTAACGGAATAGCGTTTTCGAGCAGATCGGGGCGATTGGTGTCGCGCCCAGTTTTGGAAGCGATGCGCGACGTTATCACCCATCGCGGTCCAGACGACGAAGGAATATTTATTGACGGCAACGTCGGTTTGGGTCATCGTCGCTTGAGCATCGTGGACGTCGCGGCCGGCCATCAACCGATGACCAATGAAGACGCTTCGCTGCACATCATCTATAACGGCGAGACCTATAACCACGCCGACTACCGCGAGTCGCTCGAAGCAAACGGCCACGTTTACCAGACACACTGCGATACAGAAACAATCCTCCATCTCTACGAAGAGCACGGCACGTCCTGTGT
>JBKPJS010000116.1:0-6996 GCA_046730815.1 Acidobacteriota bacterium | reverse complement strand
CGAGGCGATAGCACTCTTCAAGGAACATGGGGCATATTTGGTGCCGACAATTACCGCCGGCAAGTGGACGGAAGCAAAAGCCAAGGAACCTAATTACTACCCGCCAGTGATCGCGGCGAAAGCGATGGGGCTCGGAACACTGATCCAAAAGGCCTTTGCCAGGGCGTATCGCGAAAACGTCAAGATAGCATTTGGTACCGACGCAGCCGTGTACCCGCATGGTCAGAACGCGCAGGAATTCGAGTACATGGTTGAGGCAGGAATGTCGCCGATGAAAGCAATCCTGTCTGCGACTCGTGATGCAGCCGACCTGCTGGGCCAATCCGCCAACATCGGTTCAATTCAATCCGGTCGTTACGCCGACCTCGTAGCTGTCAAAGGAGATCCGCTGGCCGACATTAAGCTCCTGCAAAAGGTTACATTTGTAATGAAGGAAGGACAGGTTTACAAGCAAGACGGTAATGCGGTAAATCATTGAGCCGGTTCTGCTCACAAACACACTCACCAGATTCAGTTGAGTTCAAGCGGATTTGTGGCTTAATTGCGAGGGAAATGTACCGCGTTATCCAACTTGTTTCATTCACATTTCTTCTCGTTTGCTCGACTAATACGCTAGCGCAACAACCCTCGCCAACGCCAACTCCAGAGCGCACCGGTCGCTCTTATGTTGTCCCCGACTTACCCAAGACTCCGCCACCACCTGGTCCACAGGCGCAATCGCCCGTTACGTTCACGGACATGACCGCGCAAAGTGGTATCAACTTCAAGTATGCAGCTTCAAAAACTTCATTAAAGTATCTGCTCGAGACGATGGGCGCCGGTGTGGCCATGTTCGATTATGACAACGATGGGCGGATGGATCTCTTCTTCACCAACGGCGCAGCATTGAAAGAACCAATGTCAAAGGAAGAGATCCCCGACAAGAGTCAGACGAAATACTGGAATCGCCTCTACCAGCAAAAGTTGGATGGAACGTTCATAGACGTTACCGAGCGCGCCGGGCTGAAGGGAGTTGGCTACAGCATGGGCGCGGCAGCCGCCGATTACGATAATGATGGCCACGTCGATCTCTTTGTAACCGCGTACAGAGCAGATCGCCTGTATCACAATAACGGTGACGGTACTTTCAGCGACGTCACGAGCAAGCTCTCAATCAAACAGCCTGGGTGGTCCACCAGCGCGGGCTGGTTTGATTACGATCGCGACGGTCGCCTCGATCTATTCATCGCAAGTTACATGGATTGGGACTTTGAAAGTGGCTCGTTGTTCTGTGGCGGTCCAACATCCGGCTTACGTGCGTACTGCCATCCTGACAACTTCAAAGGCGCAGCGAATGTTCTGCTTCATCAGCGTGCGGATGGATCGTTCGAAGATGTAAGCAAATCGTCGGGCATTGCGGATGCTAACGGCAAGGGTCTTGGGGTCGCCTTCGCTGATTTCGATAACGACGGATTCACGGACGTCTTTGTGGCAAATGATAGTGTGCGCCAATCTCTCTACAGAAATAAAGGCGATGGATCATTCGAAGACATCGCCGTTCTGTCGGGTGCAGCATACGACGAAGACGGAAAGACCTTCGCCGGGATGGGGATCGACTGCGCCGACTATGATAACGATGGCTTCATGGATGTTTTCATTACTACTCTCTCGAACGAGAAGTATGGTTTTTATCGAAATAATGGTGATCTGAGTTTCACATATGTCACCAACACTTCCGGAGTGGGACAGATTACGCTGCTTTACTCAGGTTGGGGCGCGCGGTTTGTCGATGTCGATAACGATGGACTGCGGGACTTGTTTGTGGCCCAGAGTCATGTGCTGGACACGATTGAAAAAACGACTGCTTATTTGAAATACAAACAACCGCTGCTGTTGATGCGAAACACTGGAAAAGGATTTGTGAATGTTTCGGCGAGTGCCGGACCTGCGTTCAAAAACTCTCTCGCGGCGCGTGGCGCGGCTTTCGGCGATTTGAATAATGACGGCTACATGGATGCGGTAATCAGTGGCATCGACGAAGCGCCACTGATCCTCCGCAACCTCGGAACGCGAAATCACTGGTTGGGTATCTCGCTTTTCGGATCTAAGTCAAATCGAAACGGAATTGGTGCGCGGTTGATTGTTACCAGTATCAACGGCCAGAAGCAGTTTTTTGATGTGACGAATGCGGGGAGTTATTTGTCGTCAAACGATCCGCGCATCGTGGTTGGCCTGGGTGCGGCGCGAGGAATACGCTCAATTGAAGTACGGTGGCCCAGCGGCCGCGTTCAGACCATTACGAATCCACCCATCGACCGCTACATCCACATCAACGAATAAGCCATTAGACAGGATTTTCAGGATTAACAAGATTTATTCTGAATCCTGTTAATCCTGAAAATCCTGTAATCCTGTCTAATGAACCTGGATGGTTATCACTGACACGGAATGCTTCGGCAGAGTCACAACAAAGCGACGGCCACTTGGAACAGAAAGCGACGGAGCATTGATTGTCTTCACTTGCGCTCGTGTCCCCGTAGTCACGCCTTGCACACTAATAGTCGTGACCAACGAGCTCGCTGGGCTCGTGTTCACAGCCTTGATAAAGATCCGTTTGCCATCTGAGCTGCGGCTGACCGCGGCATCAAGATAAGGCACGTTGCCGCCTTCGCGAGACGTTTGAAACACGGGACTGTCGACACTCGCCACCAGTCGCACATCGCCGCGATTCTCGCTGTAGAGCTGGTTGACGACAAAAATTGGAGAGACGAAAACACCGTGACGTCCGGCCTGGATAATCCCTCCCGGCCAACCGTTAACGAGATCGGAAACCGCGCTCATCTCCACGATCTCGCCCGAGCGCTCGAAGACGTTCATCAGACGTGCGGCATAGAGTGCCGATTCCATCGAATACTGCCGTTCAGTCGGAAGATCCAGTCCCCACTCGTTGATCGCTAGTTTGATACTCCGACCGGGCAGGAGCTCGCGCAGCATCTGAGCCACTTCACGATAAAAGCGTTCGAAGAATAATGGGCGTGCCATCAAGTTTAACGGGTCGCCTGCCGCCTCATGACGCCCGTAGTAGTGATGGATCGCCAGATAGTCAATCTGTTGTCCGGCGGCACGCAACACAGTGCGGTTCCAATTCATGTTGTTGTCGCCAACTGCGATCAACTTGATCGAAGGATCGACTGCGCGCATCGCTTTGGCGTACTGGTTGTAGTTACGCGCGTAGGTCTCAGCGTCTGAGTGGCCACGCACCCAGTCGCCCCAGACCTCATTTCCAACTTCCCAAAACTTCACTCGGAAAGGCGCCGCGTGCCCGTTTGCCGCACGCATGGCGCCATACCTGGAAGTTGCTGGTCCATTACAGTATTCAACCCACGCAGCGGCATCTTCAACAGTCGCGCCTCGGCCTTCGACATTGACGGTAATGGAAGGCTCAGCACCGGCAGCCCGTGCGAACGCAACGAACTCGTCCGTGCCAAAGTCGCCGGGCTCCGGCTCATTCTTCCAGGACAGGTTGGCCCAGGTAACGCGCTCGTCGCGCGGTCCTACGCCCCATTGCCAGTGATAGTCCTGCGCCACGTTTCCGCCCGGCCAGCGAATGAACGCTGGTTTGAGCGCTTTGATCTTTTCAAAGACGTCGCGGCGCACATCACCCGGCGCAACATCACCCGGCAATAGCGATACCTGATCAATCCAGATTCGTCCCCTTCCCGGAAACAGTATTGCGAATCGCGCCAGTGGATCGCTCCGTGTGGGTTTTAATGAGAACTCATACTTGCGCCAGTCACCTTTGACGATCTGGTTGATGTTTGCAGTCGCGTAAACTTCACCAACGTTGACATCCGATTCCAGCGCAACGGCGACAGGCCCGGTGTAATCAGTAGTCCTCATCCAAAGATAACCGCGATATTCGAGTCCGGCGCGGATAGGAATGCGGGGCTGGTAAACTCCGTGACGTTGAATCACTCCATCGCCAGCTTCAACTCGCAGCGAATGTTCCTTCGTTTCAGTTTTTATCTTCCGCTGTTGCGGATAAGCAGATTCTTGATCCGTTTGGAACGACAGTGCGTAATCGTCATTACGATCATCAGGATAACGTTCCCAGTAACGCGATAGACCGATGACGTTTGGCGGCTCTTCGAAACTGCGGTTACGGATCAACTCGGCGTGCAAGCCACCCTTAATTCCCTCAAACATGAACTCGAGAAACTGGCCGTAAAGCAGCGGGCTGATTCGATTTTCGATCTTGTGAGCGTCGATGGATATTGATGCGGTCTGACTCGTCTGCGCCGCAACTATCTGAAGCTGCCCACAAAGAGCAACAGCGAAGCACAGAAGCCGCAAGCGTTTTAAAAGAGACATTTGTGCTCTTTGTGCCTTTGTCGCTTACCTGGATGAAAAACGCAGGACGGTGAAAGACTGTGGTGAAAGCGTGTAGGCAAACTCACCCGACGAAATTGTTACTTGCCTTTCCACCGGAGCGATCCTCGTTGGATTATCCAGACTGTTCTCGGCTTTCAAATCCGCATTGTCCAACACGAATGCCTTACCAACTTTGCCGATCGTTTTTGCGCCCGCCAAACTTATGTGGACTTCTTTCGGAGCGGGTGCGGTGTTTACCACTTTCACGATCACCTCCCCGGTGCGTTCATCCAACGAGGCGCTCGCATAAAGTTCACCTTGTCCGTTCTTCGCGGAACCGTCCAGCAGCACCGGCAACAGCCGTGTGCCCTGGTTCACGCTGAACATCTTTTGCACGTAATAATTAGGCGTGCCGTAAGAGCGCAGGTTGTCAAACCAGATCATGTTCGGCGTCCACTGCCACGCCTCCACGTGACCGAAGAGCGGTGCGTACGACGACATTTGCACTACGTCAGCGTTGCGTTCAAGACCGGTGATGAACGCAGCCTCGGACAACGCGCATTCCCAGTTGTTTCGGTTGTCGGGACTTGCTATTCCCACACTTTGCGCGGCGTATTCACCGGCGAAAACTTTTGGACCACTGCGCGGGTAACTGTCATATCGCCCGGCGTTGTCGCGAAACCATTTCGGCGCCATGTAATAGTGCTCATCAATCAGGTCAGCCTTCAGTTCACGCATCTTCTGCCACAGAAAATCGAATCGCTCACCGTCCGGGGCGGGTCCCGCACTGGAGACCAGGGCTATGTTTGGATACTTCTGTTTGAGAACTCTTGCGAATACTTCGTATCGCTCGACGTACTGTGGCCCCCACTGTTCATTTCCGACGCCGATCATTTTCAGGTTGAAAGGTTTGGGATGGCCCATCGCGGCGCGCTTTCGGCCCCACTCGGTGTTGACCGGTGCATTCGCGAATTCGACCAGATCAATCGCGTCCTGGATGTAGTGATCGAGATCCTCGAGCGGCGCCAGTTCGCTCGAGTTGAACTGGCAAGCCATGCCGCAATTCAGAATGGGCAACGGCTCTGCGCCGATATCTTCACTGAGCAAAAAATATTCGTAGTAACCGAGTCCAAACGACTGGTAATAGTCAGGGGTTGGGCGCCAACTGAATTCAGTATTCCAACGATTGATGATCAGTCGCCGCTCGTCCAAATCGCCGATGGTTGTCTTCCACTGATAACGTTGCTCCAGGTATCTACCCTCGACGATGCAGCCACCAGGAAATCGCAGGAACCCCGGTTTCATGTCGCGCAGGAGCTTCACGAGATCGTTGCGCAGCCCGTTTGGTCGATTCTGCCAGGTATCTTTTGGATAAAGAGATACCATGTCCACTTCGACTGTGCCGCTTCCTTCCAGCAGGAGATTAAGATGTGCCTTGCGGCTGGTGTCGATGGCACGCAAGGTGGTGGTGTAAGTCTTCCAGTCGTTGGTAAAACCGGTGACCTCGGTGTGTCCGAGTAAGCGGCCGTCATCTTCAACTTCGACGCGCAATGCGGCCGGAGAACCATCGATGCGGCGCGCCATGATCGAAAAGGTAAACTCAGCACCTTTCTCGACGCCTATGCCGCGAAATCCTTCATTCGTGACGCCAAAGGCTTTTCCACCGGCTGGAGTTTTGATGCGCAGGTAGTGAGAGTTTGGCGTGTCTTTTACTGAGCCTTGATCAAAGACGTAAAGCTGTCCCTTCGGTTCGCCATGGTCCAACTGTTTCCAGCCCATCATGGGATTGGGAAACTCGAACGAACGATTTTTTATGCGTTCGGGATAGAGGCCACCATCGGCGCCGAAGTTAATATCTTCGAAAAACAGGCCGAAGAGTGTTTTGGGAATTTGCGCGCCGGGTTTGTCCACCTGCACCGTGATGTTTCGGATTTGCGCGAAAGCGATTTGCGTTTGCGAGAACGCAATTGCCAGGACGCAAACGAGCGTTACTATTATTCTCTTCATGATCATTGGACAGGATTACAGGATTTTCATGATTTGCAGGATATCCTGTTCATCCTGAAAATCCTGTAATCCTGTCAACGTTTTCCCTTGCCAGTCATCCGTTTAATGAACTCAACCTCTTCCGGCATGTAGGGCTTGCCATCGTTACGAAAGACCTCATGAAACCACACAGATGGCTCGCGATCGACATACGGATGCTCCCACGAATCCCACGGCAGGTGAGTCTGTGTCTTACCCTGAACGAGGCCCCAATTGATCATGCCGACATTGTGAACCTTCCCAATCAACAACGAGCCGAAGAAATAACTGCCGTTGCCGCGCGCCATGTATTCGCTGCAAATCAGCGGACGGTTGTAGCGCTTCAGCCAATTGATCCGCTTCTCCAGCTCTGTCGGTGAATCGTAGTTGTGAAAGGTTATGACGTCTGACAATTCGATCTGCAAACGATCCATCGCGGTCATTTTTTCCGGAGTGGACCAATCACCCTTCCAGACAGCGGACGTTAAGGGTTGTTGCGCGTCGGCTTCGCGGGCCCACGCAAACGCTTGCGGTAACAGGGCCAGCACGAGTTCAACTTTATTCTTCGGCTCCAGTTGGTTGTAACTTCCCGGATTCTCGTTATCAGGTTCGTTCCAGATG
>JBKPJS010000115.1:0-5937 GCA_046730815.1 Acidobacteriota bacterium | reverse complement strand
GATCAAGGTCGCTGTCCGCAGCAGAGACCATTACGCTGGTAAACAAAGAGACGCTGAATACCAGCGCCGCAAAGAGAACTGAGTACTTTCCTTTTTGTGTCATTTCTCCTCCTTAGAGAATAGTGAGGGAGATCTACGATGGTTTCGGGCAACGCTTATGCCAAGTCCGATCGCTGACCTAATATAAATGAAAGAGACAGCAATTAGTATCGAGTGTCTTCGATTGGAGACAAATTGAAGTGCAAGTGAGCACGTCTGTTGACACTCATTCAGTAAGTGGACAGGATTTTCACGATTTGCATGATTAAATCCTGTAAATCATGCAAATCATGTAATCCTGTCTAAAAAGCTTTTGCCTGCCGTTAACTTTAAACCAAAATTTTCCGCGATCGTTTGTCCAATATCAGCCAGCGACTCTCTTGTTCCGAGATTGACGCCTGCCCGGGCAGACTTTCCATAGACGAGTAAGGGCGCGTATTCGCGTGTGTGATCTGAGCCGGGGAAAGTTGGATCGTTACCATGATCCGCGGTGATCATCATGACGTCATCATCACGCATTGCTGATTCGATTTCCGGAAGACGCGAGTCGAAGTGTTCGAGGGCTTTCGCGTAGCCTTCCGTATCGCGCCGGTGACCGTAGAGCATGTCGAAATCGACCAGGTTCGAAAAGATCAAACCGCGCGTGGAGTCTTTCAATGCTTTGATCGTCTGATCGATCGACTGCTCGTTGTTCTTCGCTGTCAGATCCTGCGTTACTCCCATCGAATCGTAAATGGAAGCGATTTTTCCGATACAGACGACGTCGAGATCCTCGTCTGCAAGCGCGGGGAGTAAATTCTCGCGCGGCGGTGGAACGGCGTAATCGTGCCGATTCTCCGTGCGATAAAACGCTCCTGGCTCACCGAGAAAAGGACGCGCGATCACTCGTCCCACTTTGTGTTCGCCGTCAAGTATGCGCCGCGCGATCTCGCAGATCTCATAGAGCCTGTCGAGTGGAATCACTTTTTCGTGAGCTGCGATTTGAAAAACCGAGTCCGCCGAAGTATAGACGATCGGCTTACCGGTTTTGACGTGCTCTTCGCCCAGGACTTTTATGATCTCGGTGCCTGAAGCTGGAATGTTGCCAAGGATGCCGGGCACACCGGTCTCCTTGATGAACCTGTCGATTACTGATGAAGGGAACCCATTTGGATACGTCGGAAAGGCACGCTCGAGAATGATGCCCGCCATCTCCCAATGACCCGTCGTCGTGTCTTTGCCGTTGGAGCGAAGAGCACATCGACCGTATGACCCGCGCAGTTGGTCCAACGGCGGCATTGCTTGTAACGGGCGAATGTTAGCGAGACCGTACTGTTGCAGATTAGGAATACGCACCGGCCGCGACTCGAGAATGTGCCCAAACGTGTCAGCGCCAGCATCGCCCCATTCGGGAGCATCGGGCATGGCGCCAATACCTGCGCCATCAAGAACGATTAGTAAGATGCGGTGGAAATTGGACGAAGTGCGCATCTATTGTTTCGGGGCGTAATAACCATCGCGCGCACGCACCTGTGCTTTGTCTTTCACGCCTCGCACTTCAAGTTTGATCGCGCGAAACTTTCCATCGCGCGCCTTGTTGGTCGGGTAGTAACCCAGGCTGTAAAGCGTGCCGATGTCGGCGGCCACGCGCGCGAATGCCGCTTTTGCATCGGCCAACGTTGCAGCTTCAAAACCTCTGCCACCGGAAACGCGCGCCAGTTCGTTCATCTCACGCCGCGCGAGATTATAAAGATCGCGGCTGATCGACATCCGTTCGAACGGACCCATCTGACAAAAGCTGTTGAAGTTTTCCTCCTTCGCTTTTGGAAAGAATAGCTGCCGGTAGCGTTGTATCTGTCGTTGCGAAAGCGAGAGCTGACCATCGTCACGGCAATCTTTCATTAATCGATCTTCAACAAAATCTTCGGTGTTGATTTGAATAAAGTAGCAAGCAAGGCCTGCTCGCGATAGTTTCACTTTCGCGGTCGCGAAATCCGAGTTGCTCGAAGAATCAACGCCGTCAGTCAACGCTACGACTGCACGACGGCCATGCACTTGATCTCGCGGCTGCTCGCGAAAGATGCTGTCGGCAACTTGCTCGAGCGCGTCGTAGTAAGGAGTGCCCTGACTTGCGCTAAGGTTCTCGATTGCCGCTCGCAATTGTTCGCGATCGTCGGTGAGCGGTGTCAACACTTCAACAGCGGCGCCTGTTTGTGCCGTAGTGAATGAGACAACTCCAACGCGATCGCCGGGACGCAGTGCTTCGATAAAACTATTCGCAGCCGAGCGTATCAAAGCGACGTCATCACGAGTCGAGCCCGAGGTGTCGAGCAGTAATGCGATTTCGAACGGAGTCTCGGCAGTACCGAAGTTGGCGATCGTTTGCGGCTGACCATCTTCGATGATGCGGAAGTTTTCCGGACGAAGACCTGAGAGCGGACGACCGGCGCTGTCGGTCACGACTGCGGGAACCGAGACGAGCTGCGTATCGACTCTGACGACGTCACCTTCATCAACCTCATCGGAGGTCTTCTTCAATTCGGTTGTTTGTTCAGTTCCGGTTACGCGTCTGGGTCTTTGCGTCGGTTGCTGGGTAATCTGCTGCGCGCGTGTTCCTGGGATAATTAAACAGCACGCAAACATCGCGATCAGGAGAACGATTCGTCCGCGGGAAAGACGACTAAGCTTTGTAGATATTGGCATAGCGATAAAACTGGATGGGCTCTCGTGGAAGAATATAAACCCCAAGCGGCAGAACCGCAAAACGCCCAGAAACCCGCTTGACACTCCTGCCGGGTTCTCATAGCATGACCACTCGCTTCTTGCGAAGAGACGTGCCCGACAGTTGTTGACGGGATTACCGTCTGTTGAGAAACAGGACTGGCGGCAGGGCCGGTCCTAACGAAGGCACGTACGTCAATGGTAGACGGCTTCCCTTACAAGGAAGAGGTTGGGGGTTCGAGTCCCTCCGTGCCTACCAAAAACGAGTTTTGCGGAGTCGTAGTTCAGTTGGTTAGAACGCCGGCCTGTCACGTCGGAGGTCGCGGGTTCGAGTCCCGTCGGCTCCGCCACTTTCTTTCGTCATCATCCTCGCAAAGGGACTTGTCGTCCAGCAAGTCCGTCATTAGTTCACACACCTCTCGCCCGACGAACGTCTTCAATCCCAGTCAGTCGGTCATGAAAACTTTACGATGTTTGAAGACTTGTCAGGCCTAATCGCGTTGTGGTCCTTTTTGCATCAACTCTGGCAACTGGACTTTCAAACTCAGGATCAATCTCCTGGACCAGCGCTCGCGAAAACAATCAATCTCGGATCATTCCGCTCACAGAAAGGTCACAGCCTCGCTGAAGCGATCAAAAGACGTTCGCTCGCGATGATCGTACTGGTCCCACAGTCACCTAATTGACGCCTTCCCAAGTGCGAGCAAAGTATGCCAACAGGTTTGTCAACCATAGCAAAAAATTTATATCGCATTGCCTATTGACCGCAGACGCGTTTTGACTAAAATCCTTCTAACGGTGAATGTGGTTGCCGGGGTGAGGACGGTAACCAATTGAGGCTGAATGCCTCCGCCAACCTTGAGAGGCCGGTCCAAAAACCGGCCTTTCGGTTTTTGGCCGCAAAGAGGCACAAAACGGCACAAATCAAATGATTTCAGTTGCTGAAGCTATTCAGATCGTCCGGCAGCAAACTGCCACAGTTACTACTGAGCGAGTGGAACTGCCACGCGCACTTGGTCGAGTGTTGGCCCAGGACGTCGTCGCGGATTCGGATCTCCCTCCATTTAATCGTTCGCAGATGGATGGTTACGCCGTGCGTGCAGACGATGTTAAGTATGCTCCCGTACGTTTGCGAATTGTCGGTGAGTCAGCCGCGGGCAGAGGTTGGCATAACCAGTTGGAAGAAGGACAGGCCGTGCGAATCATGACGGGCGCGCCTGTGCCGGCGGGCGCTGATAGCGTGCAGCAGGTCGAACTCACTCACGAACTCAAAGACGGCACGGTCGTCGAACTGCTCGAGAGTGTCGAAGCAGGAAAGTCTATCGTCCAACGCGGCGCGGAAATTAAGGCTGGAGAAACTGTCGTTAATGCAGGAACCACCATCAACGCTGCGATGACGGCAGTGCTAGCTGCATTTGGTTACGCAACTGTAGAGGTGTTCCGCAGGCCGCGTGTTGCGGTACTCGCAACAGGCACCGAACTCGTCGCCGTAGATCAAAAACCCGGACAGGACCAGATCCGCGATTCCAACAACTATTCGATCGCGGCTTGCGCGGAACTCGCCGGCGCCACTGTCGAACGTCTGCCGCTGACTGGTGATGAGACTTCACTGCTGCGACGCCAGCTAGCTGAAGCCGCCGAGCATTGCGATGTGATCGTAACGTCCGGTGGAGTATCGATGGGTGTCTACGATCTAACCAAGTCAGCTCTCAAGGAATTGGATGCGGAGATATTTTTCGAACGCGTCGCACTGCGTCCGGGTAAGCCAACAGTATTCGCGCGACTGCCGAACGGCCCACTCGTGTTCGGTCTGCCGGGTAATCCGGTGTCAGTCTCGGTGACGTTTAATTTGTTCGCGCGCACTGCGCTGCTGGCGATGCAAGGCGCAGCGGAACCTGCGTTGAAGCGAGAAACCGCCGTGCTGGCTCGTGGTGTGAAGGGAACGGCGGATCGGGAAAGTTATTTGCCGGCGCAACTAACGATTAACGACGACGGTCAACTCATTGCGTTTCCGCTGAAGTGGGGCGGTTCGTCAGACTTCGTTGCGTTCGCAGTAGCCACTGCATTAGTGATCGTGCCGGCGGGCGTTAAATCGATTGAAGCTGGAGCGTTAGTGAACGTTCTCCGCGTGCCGCAATAGCCACAAGAAGTATTAGCCACAAAGAAGCAAAAAAGGCACAATTGATTTAGCTGTAGGTCTTAATCGTTTGTGCTTTTTGTGCTTCTTTGTGGCTAATAATTCTTTGTGGCTTGGTCGAGATCTACTTGCTTGCGATGATGTTTTGTTATCTACTGCTTTGCGATGACGCAGCTCTCGCACGTTGACGACCAGGGTCGCATCCGCATGGTCGATACGGGAAACAAAGAGATCACTTCGCGACGTGCAGTGGCTTCCGCACGTGTTTTGATGAGCCGCGAAACTGTTTCCGCGCTGCGTGAGCATCGCACGCCGAAAGGTGATCCGCTCGAGGCAGCGCGGCTTGCGGGGATCATGGCCGCGAAGCGAACCTCCGATCTGATTCCGCTTTGCCATCCACTTCCGTTAACCCATATCGACGTTCAGGCCACAGTTGAAGATGAAGGCGTTGCACTTCGCGCTGAAGTTTCCACGAATGCGCAAACGGGTGTGGAAATGGAAGCGCTAACGGCAGTCTCGGTGGCCGCGCTCACGATCTACGACATGTGCAAGGCGCTGGAGAAAGGGATGACGATCACTGACGTGCAGTTGGAAAGCAAGACCGGTGGCAAGTCAGGCAACTACGAGAGAACTATCCACGCATTACACAGATAATCCGCGTAATCTGTGGATGCCTTTGGAACCTGCCTCCGGCATTGTGCGTTAATCATCCCGGCACTAGAATAAGGTCACAAATTTCCACGGAATTCGGAGAAGTTGAAATGAGACTAAGGCTTTCACACGACGCGCGACCCCAGGCAATGACGCTGCTTATCGCCGCCACGATTTCAGTCCTGCTTTGGTTCATACCCTACGCCGAGTTTCTGACTTACCCTTTCCGAATTTTCGTGACGTTCATACATGAAGGTGGACACGCACTCGCCGCCTTGTTCACCGGCAACTCGGTTGCGAGCCTCAGCGTCGCCCCAAATGCCAGTGGCGAAACCTACACCACGCAGGGCGGGCTCATTTCACAATTCTTGATCTCTAGCGCCGGCTATCTTGGTTCGATGGCTTTCGGC
>JBKPJS010000114.1:0-14938 GCA_046730815.1 Acidobacteriota bacterium | reverse complement strand
TCGCTTTGTTCTTAGGATTCCAGTAAGTTACTGCGGGACCGGTGACGACGTGCAACGCGTCGCCTTCTTTAGCTAACTTAGCGCTGAGGAGTGTCATGCCGGCGAGTTCCTCTTTGGCGTCAATCTTTCCGGTCCAACCAGGGACAGAAATCCCGCCACCCGCGACACCGCGCGAAGCTTCCATCTGTCCGCCCTGAGAAAAATGGACAGACGGTATTGACAGCATGGCAAGAGCAACCAGAACTAGAGCAGTAAGGTAACGCATAGTGGCAAGCCTCCTCATTGAACGTTTTTAGGAAAGGGGAAACGATATGGCAGAAGAGAAAATACTGACCAAACATCCGCAAGGCAAGAGCGGACGAAACATCAGCAAGGAATCTTACGATATGGTCAAAACGGCGATCCTTGCCGCGCTGCAAAACAAAGAGCTCAGGCACGATGAATTATTCGAGCAGCTTAACAAGAATTTGAAGGGCAAGTTTTCAGGCAACATCAGTTGGTACGGAGAGACAGTCAAACTCGATCTCGAAGCAAGAAAGCTCATCGAGCGAACTGGTTCAAAGCCTCAAAAGTATCGAGTATTGACCGGCAAGAAATAGATCATCCACAGATTACGCAGATGATCTGTGGATGGATTTACGTCCAGAGAAAAACTAACGTAGCCGGATCTTCCGTCTGTAAAACATTACGCCTCCGGCGAGGGCCAGGACAGCGGCGCTACCACCGCCAAACATTATCCACTGATAACTCCTGGCTGAGGAGACGACCATCGCCTGGTTTGCCGGCCGCGCGCTCTCGTGATATGCCCGTGCCTCAGCATTGGCGATCGCAGTTTCCAGACGCTGCCGGCTCGTCTCGATTAACTTGAGTTGGGACTGCACACCGTCTCTTTCAATCGTCAATTGGCGACGTCGCGACTCACGCAACTCTTCCGGCTTTGTCGAGCCGATTCCAGCGAGCGAACGCTCGATGTTTTCCGGTTTTAGACTCTCATCCAGTTGCTGCGCTCGAGCGCGCAGAGTTTCTTCCTTGCCTTGCACCTCGAGTAACTGTGCCCGTAGTTTCTCGACCGATTCCGCGGCACTCGAAGACTCCTGCGCGTTCGCCGTTGCTGTGAAAATCAATACTAAAACAACCAGAATTCCCTTAGCCCTCATGGCCGCCTCCTCATGACGTTTTTACGTCCTGATTGTAACGCGTAAATCAGGCCAAAGATATGTCAGGAGATTGTAATTAAAGGCGTTTAATGATTTACCTGTAAATCTTGATAATCATGTAAATCCTGTAAAACTGGTTTAGGGCCGAAGACGGATGCGGGCGAGGAGGTCGGTGAATTTTCGGTTTGGACGCAGCTTCGCAAAGACCGGATCGACTTTGAGATTCATTAACCAGATGTCGCGGCCCTCGACGGCGGTTTCCAACCACTTGAACGCCTCATCCTGATCTCCGAGTCCAGCGTGAATGGCGGCAACTGTGTAAGGTGAGACGTAGCGTGTTCCCTGCAACTGTTGCAAATCGTTGAGTACTTGTTTCGCCTCCGCGGTTTTTCCGGAAGCAGCGTACGCGTGCCCCAGAAGCGCAAGCATCAGCGGACTGCCCGAAAGTTTCACGCCCCTTTCAAACTCCGAGATAGCCTCGGGATACATTCCCTTCGCTTCGTAAGCGAGACCCAGGTAGCGGCGTGCAGGAAATGAACTCGGATCGAGCTCGAGAATCTTCTTGCACTGCTCGATCGCCTTGTCATTTTGTCCTGAGAGATACTAGATCCATCCCAGATGCGAGCTCGCAACAAACGAGAGTGGCTCCAATTCCTCTGTTCGTTTCGCTTCAGCAATTGCTTCGTCAAAACGCTCAACCGCAACGAGGTACGAACTGTACCACTGGTGCGCGGGAGCATAAGCAGGCTTAAGCTTGATCGCAGTCTGAAATTCACGTTCTGTTGCCGCGCGATCCCAATCCCAACGAAACTTTATAAAAGCGAGCGAGCTATGCGCCTCGGCTGAGCTCTCGTCGATTTCGAGTGCGCGTTCGGCTGCTTCTTTCGCTTTTGGAAAACCATCTTTCGGTTCCAACCTGCCGTAAACGACGAGCATGTTGTAACAGTCAGCGAGGCCGGCGTACGCCGCGCCGTAATTTGCATCGATGGCGATCGCCTGATTGAAAAATTCGATCGCTTCCTGCAAAGCATCGCCCGTCCGCTTGTTCCAGGCGTTGCGGCCTTTGAGATAGAGTCGATAGGCCTCGAGTTGCTTCTTCTCCTCGACATTCAACTTCAGTCGCAGATTCTCGAAGATGTCACGCGAGATATCGTCCTGCACGAGCAGCACGTCGGAAACTTTGTGATCGTAGTGCTGGCCCCAGAGTTGTGCGACGTTCTCGAGATCGATCAGATCGGCCTGGATGCTGATGATGTCGCCGTGCCGGCGCATACGGCCGGTCACCACTGCGCGCACGTTCAACTCCTCGCCCACTTTGCGCGGATCGATCTCCTTCCCTTTATAACCAGCAACAACGCTCCGCGGCACAACGCGTAGTTGCGGCAACTTCGAAAGACTATTGATCAAACTCTCCGCAATCTTGTCGTTAATGTATTCGGCATCAGGGCCGGCCGACTCGTCAACGAACGGCAGCACTGCGATCGATTGAATCGCAGATGCGTTTCCAACCTTGCCCCAGCCGGTGAAATAGACGAGGCCGATAATGCCGATTACAACTACACCGGCGGCCAATGCGTAGGCCGGAGTGCGCCTGATTTTCGTGGTGCTGGGAGTTGAAACAATTGCGGGTTCAGGTTGCGTGGACTCGGCGGATTTCGGGGTGAGATCGTCATGCCACGACTGAGTGGTCTCCGCAACAAACCTGTAGCCACGTCGCGGCACCGTCTCAATGAACTGCGCTCCGCCCGGCGTCTCGCCGAGCGCCTTCCGCAGAAGCGAGATGTTCTGTGTGAGATTTCCCTCCTCGACAAAGGTGTTTGGCCAGACTCGCTTCATCAGCTCGTCCTTGGAGACGACCTGTCCGCCGTGCTCGACGAGCGTCACGAGAATGTCGAAGACCTTCGGAGTGAGTGGAATCAATTCACCGTCGCGCAACAGGAGGCGTTCCGCGACTTTTAGGCGGAAACGACCGAATTCGTAGCTCTGATTGTCCTGTTGACCCATTAAAAACCGGCCTTGAGAAATATCTTTGAGGAAATCTTGAGTGCCACCTGAGGACTTGTCGAGCGTTGCAACCCTAAAATCAGGCGCTCGAAAAGCTCTAAAACAAGTTGGGTACGACAAATCGTTAGGCGCAGTGATTGTAATCCAAGCCCCGACAGCGAGCAATGTACAGTTCAGAGTTCAAGCTTTAGCTCGCCGGTTAACACAGAACCATCCACAGATGACGCAGATTCTGTGTAGTCTGTGGATGGGTTTTGAGAAGGATCTCCCCATGATCAATGAAAAAAAGACTTCCGAGTTTATTGAAACATCGCTGATTTATCTTTTGAGTGCGGCCGTCTCCGTCGGCGCATTCGTGCTGGTCTGGCTAATCTCTTTGCTCCTGGGATTTGGTCAGGCTTGTTTTCCTGAGCAGCAGCCACGAACTGCCGCCGCTCGCCAGCGCGAGTGCTGCCGATATGACCATAAACACCCGAAAGCCAAACACAAACGACTCGGCGACCGCTTCTTTGATCTTCTCGCGCGTTGCTGAGTCAGTGTTTGGCGGCAACTCCAAACCCGCCAACTTCACCCGCTGTTCATAAACCGAATGCTTCAGTTGCTCATCCATCTGAAACTCGTTCATCCGGCTCGCCAGTGTTTGACTGAAGGCATGCAGCATCACCACTCCAAACACAGCGATCGCGAGCAGACCCGCAGTGCGTGAGACCGCGTTGTTGATCCCCGACGCCACCCCGGCCTGTTCCTCACTAACAGAGCTCATCACCGTGGTGGTCAAGGGCGCCACGCTGATGGTCATTCCGAGTCCAAGCACAACAACCGCCGGGAAAAAACTCGTCCAGTAGTTTCCACTAACTGCGGGAAGCGCGAATAGCGCAAACCCGGCAGCGGCAGTGATCGGGCCAATCGTCAGCGGTAAACGAGCGCCAAAACGATCTATCAAACCCCCAGCCCAGCGCGATAACGAAAACATCAGCACGACAAACGGAAGCAACGAAGCACCGGCAGCAGTTGCCGAGTAACCTTGAATCTGGATCAAGTTGAGTGTGAAAAAGAAGAACGTTCCACTGAGAGCCGCGTAGAGAAGTAATGTCAAAACATTCGCGCCCGAAAAATTCCGGCTGCGGAACAGTCGCAGAGGGACCATCGGATTCTTTGCGCGGGCTTCGTTGAAAACAAAGACGGCCAAAGACACTGTGCCTCCAATGAGCGTCAGCAACACGAGCGGGTTTGAGAACCCGAGGCGTGGCGACTCAATGAGTCCATAGACCACTCCGCCCAAACCGATAGTCGCGAGCGCAGTGCCGAACCAGTCGAGCGGGCCGTGCTGATTCTTCTCACGACTCTCCGGCACTTTCCAAACTGAAATCAAAAGCACTGCCACTGCGAGTGGCAGATTCAAAAAGAACGCCGCCCGCCAGGACCAATGCTCGACCAGCCAGCCGCCGAGCACCGGACCAATCGCTGTCGTGATCGCGGAAAAGCCTGACCATGTGCCAATCGCTTTGCCGCGTTCGTCTGGGTGAAACGACGAACTGATCAGCGCGAGACTTCCGGGAACAAGCATCGCGCCGCCGATTCCCTGCACCGCGCGAGCGACGATCAGTTGTTCGATATTGGCAGCCATGCCGCACATCGCTGACGCAAGCGCAAAGATCACGACGCCGATGTTGAAGATCTTGCGGCGTCCATAACGATCGCCAAGTGAGCCGCCGACAAGCAGAAGGGCAGAGAGAAAGAGAGAGTAGGCTTCAATGACCCACTGAATGCCGATGGCGGTTGCGTTGAGGTTAGTTTGAAGAAAAGGAAGGGCTACATTGACGACGGTGCCATCGATGAAAGCCATGCTCGAGGCAAGAATTGTCGCCGCTAGTATCCATCGTCCCATTCAATCCACAGATTACACCGATTCTGTGTAATCAGTGCAATCTGTGGATCAAAAGGGCTTATCAATCGATTCGCTCTGTTTCGTGAAAAACTTTGGACCATCCGGAGTAATGTACAGACAATCTTCCAACCGGATTCCAAACTCACCGTAGATCACGATCGTTGGCTCATCACTGAAGCACATTCCCGGCTGGATCGGCGTCTTGTTGCCGCGCACAAAGTTGGTCCATTCGTGACCGTCGAGACCGATGCCGTGTCCGGTGCGGTGTGGCAGGCCCGGCACTTTGTAATCTGGTCCAAAGCCGGCATCGGTGATTACCTTGCGCGCGGCAGCATCGACTGCCTCACACGGAGCACCAACTTTCGCGGCGGCAAACCCCGCGTCCTGAGACTTCTTTTCAAGATCCCAGATTTGTCGTTGACGATCGGTAGCTTTGCCAAACACAAACGTGCGAGTAATGTCTGACTGGTAACCCTCGATACTGCAACCACCATCCATTAGCACAACGTCGCCTTCCTTCAAACTCTGCGGCGTGATGCTGCCATGCGGAAAGGCGGTGAACTTCCCAAAGCTGACGAATATTCCCCCCGATGTACCAAGCGCGCGAAAGGCTGCCGCGCAATTCCCGGCAAACTCCCCTTGCGTCATTCCCTCAGTCATGCTGTCGCGAGTGGCTTTGTAAGCTTCGATCGTGATGTCGTTCGCAATCTGCATCAACGCCAGTTCCGCCGGTGATTTGAACATACGGCCGCCGGCAGTGATTGGCGTTGCGCTGACAAACTTCAACGCCGGCGCAGCGAGTCGAATCCCGTCGTACAGAAAGAACCGCACACGTTCTTCAATGCCGACTGTTCCAGTGCGCACACCGCGATCCTTGAGGATTTCGGCGACGCGCTGGTAAGGGCTCTCGTCTTCTTCCCAGGTGCGTATGTCTGTGCCCATGTGGATCAGTTCGCGAGCGCGTTCTTCTTCAAACTTCGGGCACACCCAGGCGATCTCGCCGCGGGCGGGAATCACGGTGGCGAACATTCTTTCGCTGGTGCCCCAACGCATGCCGGTGTAATAGAACATGCTGCTGCCCGGCTCGACGTAGATGGCATCAACTCGCTGCTCGTGCATCAGCCTTTGCGCTTTCTCGATCCGGCCCTTGCGTTCCTCGAGTGTGATGGGCACGACGTTGTCGGTCATACGACGCAAGCGTCGGATGGCCTCGGGCTGTGAGCCCTGTTGCGGCTCGAGGGATTCAGTGTGAGCGTAACCCAGCGAGCTGCCGAGCAGTGTTGCTCCAGCCATACCCGCGGACAAGCGTAGAAAGTCTCTGCGATCTGTACACATTCGAACGGCCTCTTAGTGTTGTTGGATCTTTTTGTAGGGGTGGCCCTCCGTGGCCACCCGCGATCGAGATAACTAACGACGGGTGGCCACGGAGGGTCACCCCTACAAAATGTACTCGACACAAGTGTTAGAATCCAAATCGCAGGGGGAACTGTAATGCCACGCGTAAATCACGATCTTCATGGCTCGGCTCCAGACAAGTCCGACGCGGCTTTGCTTTTGATCGACGTCATTAATGATTTCGACTTCGAAGAGGGCGAGCAATTGTTGAAGTTGGCTCTTCCCGTTGGCAAAAACATTGCCGAACTCAAGAAGCGCGCTAAAGCAGCCGGGATTCCCTCGATCTACGTGAATGACAACTTCGGCCGGTGGCAGTCTGACTTCAAAAAGATCGTCGCGCATTGCAGCCGCGAAGACGCGAGGGGAAAGTCTTTTGTCAAACTCCTCTTGCCCGACGATGACGACTACTTCGTGCTGAAACCAAAGCACTCCGGCTTCTATTCGACAACTCTCGAGCTGGTGCTCACGCATCTCGGCGCAAAGAATTTGATCCTTACAGGCATCGCCGGAAACAACTGCGTGCTCTTCACCGCCAACGACGCTTATATGCGCGACTTCAAACTCTTCATCCCTGCGGATTGCGTCGTATCCAACACCGAGCAGGAAAACCAGCATGCCTTGAAACAGATGGAGACGGTGTTGAAGGCCGACGTCACCATCGCTTCCGAATTGGATCTCAACGCGCTCAGCGGCTAGAATTCGCCACTTGCCACAACGAAGCACAAAAAGCACAAATGCATTAGCTAAATCATCATGTACTTTTTGTGCCTTATTGTGGCTTCTCTGTGTTTCGAGCACCTTAGTGGCTCAACAGGCTTTGCGTTGGGGAGCCGATCCCAGCGGTGGCGCTCCTTACGTTTTCACTGATCCCGCAAACCCCGATCGTTACATAGGCTACGAAAAGGAGATGGTCGACGCGCTGGCCCAGGCAATGGGCCGTCGCGCGGAGTTTGTTCCCAGCGACTGGGAAACACTCGTCTCCGCATTGCAGCGGCATTCGTTCGACGTGATCGTCAACGGTCTCGAGCCCACTGGCGATCGCGGGCAACAGATTCTCTTCAGCAAGCCTTATTACATTTTTCAGCTTCAACTAACAGTGCGTCGCGATGACAATCGCATCAATTCGCTCGACGATTGCAAAAATCGCGTCGTCGGAACGCTCGGGAACACAGCCGCCTCGCGTCTTTTACAACAGCAAGGCATTCCTTATCGCAGTTATGCCGATCCTGTCGGCGCTTATCGTGATCTCGAGTTGAAGCGTCTTGATGCGGTCGTGATGGACGTACCCGCCGAAGCTTTTTATGCACGTGCCAACCCGAAATTGAAACCTGCCGGACCGCCGTTCGCGCGCGGTCTGTATGTGATCGGACTGCGCAAGGGCGACGAGGCTTTGAAATCAGAGATCGATAAGGCAATCGATAAAATCATTGTCGACGGCACGCTCGAGAACATTCTCAAGAAGTGGGCCCTTTGGAACGAAGCGCAAGTCGAGTTTCAGGCACCGATCCGCGCGGGCACTCAAACTGCAAAAGCCGAGGAGTACACTCCGACTAACGCTTCGTTTAACTGGAGCGAAGCGCTTTGGCGACTCACGCGCGCCGCCGCCGTCACGGTGCTCATCGCGCTCGGCTCGATGATTATCGCCGTGGTTTTAGGTCTACCGCTTGCCGTCGGGCAGTGGAAAGGACCAGCATGGCTGCGCGCCTTCTGCACTATCTACGTGGAATTCTTTCGCGGCACTCCGGTGCTGGTCCAACTATTGTTTCTCTACTTTGGTCTGCCAGTGATTGGTATCGCCATGCCAGGCTGGTTGACCGCGCTAGTCGGTCTCGGCTTGAACTATGCCGCTTACGAATCGCAAGTCTATCGTGCATCGCTCGAAGCGATTCCCCTCGGCCAATGGGAAGCTGCTTACTCGCTCGGCATGGGACCATTGCTCGCCTTTCGCCGGATCATCCTGCCGCAGGCGTTTCGTATTGCGTTGCCGCCGATGACAAACGACTTCGTCTCGCTGTTCAAAGACACTTCAGTCGCGTTTGCGATTTCCGTTTGGGAACTGGCGACAGCTTATCGCGAACTCGCCAACGCGTCCGGACAGTTCCTGCTCCTCGGCGTGGCAGTCTCCGCGTTTTATCTCGCGATGAGTTTGCCGATGGCCCATCTCGCACGTTTGCTGGAAAGACGTTTGCGCGATCGAGGTACAGAGCGCGTGGTTGAAGAGGGGGCATTGGCGGCATGATCCGTGTCACCGGCTTACGCAAGCGTTTCGGAGACAGCGAGATCCTGAAAGGGATCGACTTCGAAGTACCGCCACAAACCGTGCTGGGAGTCATCGGCGCATCAGGCAGCGGAAAATCGACGCTGCTCAGATGTCTCAATGGGTTGGAAACGATTAACGGCGGCACGATCGAATGCGATAACGTGCGGCTCGAAGCTGGTTTGTCTCATGCGGACTATCGCCGGCGCGTGAAAGATCTGCGACTGAAAGTCGGGACAGTCTTCCAGCATTTCTACCTCTTTCCGCATTTGTCAGTGCTCGGGAATATCGTCGAGGCTCCGGTTCACGTGCTGCACACACCGAAGCAGAAAGCCGAGACTGAAGCGTATGAGCTTTTGGAATCAGTCGGACTGAGGCAGGCAGCGCGCCGGTATCCGGGATCGTTGTCGGGTGGGGAGCAGCAGCGAGTCGCGATTGCGCGTGCGCTCGCGATGCATCCGGCACTGCTGCTGCTTGACGAACCGACCAGCGCCCTCGACCCGCGGCGGATTAATAGTCTACGTGCGTTGTTGCGGACGTTTGTGGATCGAGGTCACACGATGATCGTCATTTCCCATTCGATGGGATTTCTGAGCGGAGTAGCCGATAACATTCTTTTCATGGATGGTGGTTACGCGGTTGAGTATGGGCCAACGGAAGAGGTGATGAATTCACCAAAAGATGCACGGACCAAAGACTTTTTCTCATCCGCAGATTCCACAGATTAGTCTGTGTTATCTGTGTAATCTGTGGTTCGTACCTGATAGACTGTCGATGTAACGCTCAAAGTGCGCTCGATCCGCAACGTGAGTGATCCTCGTGCCCAGCAGATAACCCTGCCCGAAGTATGGACCATTCAGCCGTTCACACCTGACCGGGGTCACCTCCATGTCGATCACGCCATCAGGCACAAACAATGAAAGGTTCAGACGGTTCGCGCCACTGCAAAACCGTTCGTCGATAGTTGTTGACGGAAGGACCATTCCCAGGCCGCAGGCGCTCACATCATGTGTCCGGCCAAGGAAGATGAGTGATGAATCGGCGCCCTGGACCTCAGTGTCTAAAAAAGAGAGGTTAGCGACAAGCTCCACCTCGCATTTGGCCTTGAGCCTGCGCATTCGCCGCCGTTCAATTGTTGAGGCAAGCTTGTCCAAGCTCCCAGTTTCCTCAAACCGTTCTTTTATCGTTAAGGTCCGAAGTCGAAGGCCGAGTGCTCCGGCCGGCCAGTAGTAGCACGAAACTATAAGTTTGTACATGAGGCTGAACAAAAACAGAGTTAGATTTTCGTCTTTAACGATGAGTTAAAAAGCTCAATGCGGCTATAATCCCACTTTCTGAAACCCCATCGGAACCCCAATGCAACCGACCAATCAGCTCACCCCCCGAGCCCAGCTAATAACCACTTTGCAAATGGCATATTCCGGCGAGTTGGCCGCGGGTTATGCCTACCGTGGTCACTGGCATTCCGTAAGCGATGCGGAAGAACGAGCTCGCATCAAGACGATTGAAGACGAGGAGTGGCATCACCGGAAGCTTGTCGGCGAGATGCTAAACAGCCTGGGCGCTGGGCCAAACAAGGTGCGCGAAATAAGAGCGACGATGATTGGTCGCGTGCTTGGATTGATGTGTCATATCAGTGGTTGGTTTGCGCCGATGTATGGCGCAGGGCGGCTCGAAAGTCGCAACATCGTCGAGTACGAAACTGCCGCGCGTCATGCGCTCGCTTGCGGCCGCGAGGATCTGATCGACTGCCTGCTGACGATGGCTGAGGTAGAGTGGGAACACGAACACTATTTCCGCGCGTGCGTTCTGCGTCACCACTGGTCCAGACGGATTTCGATCTGGCCGGAGCCGCCGCCGAAAGAGGCGATCCGAAGATCGTTTGAAAAGATCTAAGCCACAAAGAGGCACAAAAAGCACAAATGAAAATCCTGCTCCTGTTGCTGCTCCTGCCCTTAACGCTCCACGCCCAGACACCAAACAAGAAGCTTGCTGCCGAAGTCAAAGCCGAGTTTCTGCACGCGTGGAATGGCTACAAGAAATACGCGTGGGGCCACGACGATCTGAAACCACTCTCAAAAACGTATCACGACTGGTACCCGCAGCCGCTGCTGATGACCCCTGTCGATTCCCTCGACACGATGATCCTCATGGATATGAACGATGAGGCGGCAGCGACCAAGCAGTACATTCTCGACAATCTCTCGTTTGATAAAGATATCGAGGTGCAAAACTTCGAGATTACGATCAGGCTGCTCGGAGCGTTGCTCACCAACTATCAGCTTACCGGCGATAAGCGTTTATTGAATCTCGCCGAGGATCTCGGCAATCGACTTTTACCAGTCTTCAATTCGCCAACGGGTTTGCCGTATCGCTACGTCAACCTGAAGACCGGGAAAGTCAGCAAACCGGTCAGCAATCCCGCTGAAACAGGAACGCTGCTGATCGAGTTTGGCACGTTGAGTAAGCTCAACGGCAAACCGATCTTTTATGACAAGGCGAAGCGCGCACTCCTCGAAACCTACAACCGGCGATCGAAGATTGGCCTGGTCGGTGAATGGATCAATGTCGAGACAGGCGCCTGGACCAACACGGACAGTCACATCAGCGGCGCCATCGACAGTTATTATGAATATCTTTTGAAGTGCTCGTTGCTCTTCGGCGATCCGGACTGCAAGCGGATGTGGAACGATAGCATTGTTGTCATCAATAAGTACCTTGCAGACGAAGAAGGTTCGGAACTCTGGTACGGCCATGCTGACATGAACACCGGCGCGCGGCGCGCAACGACGTACGGCGCTCTCGACGCGTTCTTTCCTGCTGTGCTTGCGCTGTCAGGAGATTTGAAACGTGCGAAGCGTTTGCAGGATTCGTCGTTCAGGATGTGGAACCATGCGGGCATCGAGCCTGAGGAGTTTGATTATCGGGCACGCAAGATTAGCGCACCCGGCTATCCCTTGCGACCAGAGATCGTAGAGTCAACTTACTATCTCTACCGCTACACGAAGGATCCTAAATACCTGGTGATGGGTGAGAAGCTTTGGAGAGACTTCGTGAAGTACTGCCGCACTGATGATGGCTATGCGGCACTCAAGAACGTGGAGACGAAGGAGAAGAGCGATTCGATGCAGAGCTTTCTCTTCGCAGAGACCTTCAAATACTTCTACCTGCTCTTCGCCCCACCCGAGACACTCGATTTCCAGAAGGTGATCTTCAACACCGAGGCGCACCCGATCCGCCTCAATTGAGCTGCAGATAACGCAGATAGCCGCTGATCTGAACTCATAATTCAGATCCGCGGGTATCTGCGTTTATCTGCAGCTTACTTGTATTCCACCCCTAAATTCTCAAACAGAAACGCATAGATATCTCTCGTCTGCTCGATCGACTTCGTGGTGTTGCTCGCGCCGTGAGCAGATTTTGTATCGATGCGAATAAGAATCGGGTTTGGTCCACCCTGCGCGGCCTGTAACGCAGCGGCGTATTTGTAATTGTGCGCCGGAACGACGCGGTCGTCGTGATCCGCCGTAGTAATCAACGTCGCCGGATACTTCGTGCCCGGCTTCACGTTGTGAATCGGCGAGTAAGCATAGAGCGCTTTGAACTCCGCCTCGTTGGCTTCACTCGAGCCGTAATCCGCAATCCAGTTCCAGCCAATCGTAAACTTCTGGAAGCGCAGCATGTCCATCACACCTGCCTGCTCGATAACTGCGCGAAACAGTTCGGGACGTTGATTCGACACCGCTCCCACGAGCAATCCTCCATTAGAACCACCCTGAATAGCGAGCTTGCTCGGCGACGTGTACTTGTTCGCGATCAACCATTCGGCCGCGGCAATGAAATCGTCGAACACATTTTGTTTCTTCAACTTTGTGCCGGCTTCGTGCCACTTCTCGCCGTACTCACCACCGCCGCGCATGTTTGCTGAAGCATAGACCACGCCCTGCTCGAGCAGCGCCAAACGCAGTGAGCTGAACGATGGTGAGGTTACGACGTTGAAGCCACCGTATCCGTAGAGTAGTGTCGGATTGTTTCCGTCGAGCTTCAGACCTTTCTTGTAGACCAGAAACATCGGCACGCGCGTGCCGTCTTTGCTGTTGTAGAAGACCTGCTTGGTTTCGTAGTTCTCCGGTTTAAAGCCGGGAATGTCTACCGTGCGAAAAACCGTCGACTTCTTCGTCGCGATGTCATACTTGTAAATCGTTGGTGGGAAGTTGAACGAAGTGAAGCCGTAGAAAACATACTTGTCGTCCCTTAGACCACCAAAACCGCCTGCGGTGCCGACGCCCGGCAACACGATCTCGTTCTCGAGCTTGCCATCAAGACTGAACACATACGCGCGTGTGGCGACGTCTTTGCGCCACGAGGCGAAGAGTTTGCCACCCCCGGTAGCGCTGCCCTGCAAAGGCTCAGTTCTTTCCGGCAAAACCTCCTGCCAGTTTTTCTCATCGGGATTTTTAGGATCGACGAGGACCACGCGTCCGTTCGGTGCGTTCTTGTTCGTGCGGATCAGGAATTTGTCGCCGACATTGTCGATGACGCCGAAACTATCGTCGCCAATTTCAGCGATGATAGGAGAAAACTTTTCCTCACCCTTCGAAAGATCCCGGTAGAAGAGAGCGTTTCCTTTTTTGCCTTTCCCGCGTTCAGAAACGTTGAGGATGGCGAAGCGCTCATCTTCGGTTGTATCGACGCTTTGAAAACGCTGCGGGTGTTCCTTGTCTTCGTAGATCAAGACATCTTCTGATTGCGGTGTGCCGACTTTGTGGAAATAGACGGTTTGAAATTCGTTCTTGCTGCTGAGCTCCTTGCCCTTCTCCGGGACGGGATAACGACTGTAGTAGAAACCATCGCCCTGCCACGCAACGCCCGATACCTTCAACCATTTAAGTTCGTCAGCCAGCTTATTTCGTGAGTCAACCTCCATGACGCTGAGCGTCACCCAATCAGAACCGCCTTCGGAAATACCGTAAGCGACGTACTTGCCATCTTTAGAAAGTGAGAACGCACCCAGGACGGATGTGCCATCAGGCGAGAACTTGTTGGGATCGAGAAAAACCTCCGGCGCGCCGTTCACACCTTTCTGAACATAAAAAACGCTCTGGTTCTGGAGTCCGTCGTTCTTCGTGAAGAAGTAAGTCTCACCACGACGAAACGGCGCTGAGATACGCGGATAGTTGTAGAGTTGCGTCAAGCGCGCTTTGAGTTTTTCGCGATAAGGAATCTTGTCGAGATACGCGAAGGTGACCCGGTTCTGGTCTTCGACCCACGCCTTCACCTCAGAGGAGGTTTCATCCTCCAGCCAACGGTACGGGTCGGCCACCTTGGTGCCAAAGTAGTCGTCGACTTGTTCGACCTTCTTGCTTTCGGGATAGGTAATCTTGGAATCGGAAGACGCGCGCGTAGCGGCAGCAGACGTGCTTGGCGACGTAACGCTCTGCGCGCTCGAACGTTGCAAGAACGGTAGCGAGACGGCGGCAGCCACAAACAAAACGGCGAACAGGCTTCTAAGCTTAATCATGTTTTACTCCGCAGGTAGGAATTTGGAGGGAAAATCTTAATAGACCAGCGGCTAAAGTTCAAACCTGGGTATTAGCCACGGATGACACGGATTGTTCTGAACGATCCGTGCTTGTCCGTATTAATCTGTGGCTGATACAATTTTGCCGCTTTCAAAAAACGCCATGTTGAATTCACAACCTTTACACTATCGCCCACTCGAGTCTCGCGCGAATCTCTTCGCGGACTAGTTTTCCCGTCTTTACAATCGAATCCTAATCTCGCCGGTTGCTCGAACCGGTTAATTGCTATTTTGACAAGGAGTAAAAAATGTCTACCAGCGTAATCGCACCCCCGAGGCGCCCGGAGATCAAGACGGCGCTGCCAGGTCCCAATGGAAAGAAGATCGTCGAAGCCGATGCACAGTTTGTTAATCCTGCTTACCCTCGACCGTCCTTTAAGCTCGTCGCTGAACGCGGCAGCGGAGTTTGGGTTGAAGACGTTGACGGAAATGTTTTTCTCGATTGCAACGCCGGCGTCGCAGTCTGTTCCACCGGACATTGCCATCCGGAAGTCGTAAAAGCGATCCAGGAACAAGCAGCACAACTGATTCACATGTGCGGCACTGACTACTACTACCGTCACATGCCACACCTCGCGGAGAAGCTCGACGACATCGTGCCCGTGCAGTCTCCAACGCGAACGCACTTCGCAAACAGCGGCACGGAAGCCGTAGAG
>JBKPJS010000113.1:0-6672 GCA_046730815.1 Acidobacteriota bacterium | reverse complement strand
ACCTGGCCGGCGACACGCGTGGCCGGGATGACGTCGTTCATCCGGTTGAGCGTGCGCAGGAACGTCGACTTGCCGCAGCCTGATGGCCCAATAAAGGCCATGACGATACGTTCCGGAATCTCGAGTGAGATGCTGTGGAGTGCCTGCACGCGGCCGTAAAAGAAGTCGAGGTCGCGCACCACCACCTTCGTCTTAACCGCGGATGACGCGGATCTTAAATCCGGATTTAAATCTCGATTTAAAATCTGTATCATCCGTGGTTAAACGCGCTCCCGAGTTAAGAATCGAACGATGATGTTGATACCGAGAACCAGTGTCATCAGCACCAACGTTGCGGCCCAGGCCTGTGCGTGCCATTCGTCGTACGGCGAAATCGCATAGTTGTAAATCTGGACCGTCAGCGACGCGATGGGTTCGTTCAGCGAACTCGGAAAGAAGCGACTTCCAAACGCAGTGAACAACAACGGCGCCGTCTCACCCGAAACACGCGCGATCGCCAGCATCGCGCCAGTGGCGATTCCAGGCGCGGCCGCGGGAATGATCACGCCCATCGTCACACGCCACTGCGGCGCCCCTAACGCCAGCGCGCCTTCGCGCAAACTATGCGGCACGAGCTTCAACATCTCTTCAGTCGTGCGCGCCACGATCGGGATCATGATCAACGCCAGCGCCACCCCACCCGCCAACGCCGAAAAATGCTTCATCGGTAACACCAGAATCGCGTAAACAAAAACTCCCATAACGATCGATGGAATACCCGTCAGCGTGTCAACAATGAAACGCACCGCGCCGGCGAGTCGTCCCGTGCCAACCTCCGACAAATAAATCCCAACGCAAATCCCCAGTGGCAGACCAAACACTGAAGAGATCAGCAGCAGCATCAACGAACCAAGAATCGCATTCCCGATCCCGCCACCTTCACCAACAGGCTTAGGACTATCAATCAAAAACTGAAAACTGAGCGAACCAATTCCCTGCCACGCAATGTAAGAAAGAATGATCAGCAGCGCGCTTACGGCCAGCAACGTGCATAGCGCAGTCAGGCTAGTCATCACCGCGCTCGCAGCGCGACGTGTTCGATCAGCATTTGAGTTAATCATGCGGCCCTGCCGACTCCACCAGTCTTTCGAGTCACATTCCAAACCAAAATCCTGGCGATGCCGTTCACTACAAACGTCACAAGAAACAGGATGAGCCCGAGCTCGACCAGCGCGCTCAAATAGAGATCGCCCGTCGCTTCTGTGAACTCATTCGCTATAGCTGAAGCTATCGTGTACGACGGTTCAAAGAGCGAAAGACTAATCTCCGGACGATTGCCAATCACCATCGTCACGGCCATCGTCTCGCCAAGCGCGCGGCCCAGTCCCAAAATCACCGCGCCCGCAATTCCTGGCGCGCCGTTTACCAGCACGACGCGAATCATTTCCCACTTCGTCGCGCCGAGGGCGAGTGCTGCTTCGCGCTGCGAACCGGGCACGGCCGCGAGTACATCACGAACCACTGCGGAGATGATCGGCGTGACCATGATCGCCAGGATGATCCCACCCGTAAGCAGTCCGATGCCCGTGATCGAGCCACGAAAGAATGGCAGCCAGCCAAGCCACTCCGCCAAAGCAGGTTCGACGTACTGCCGCAGAACCGGCGCCAGCACGAAGATCCCCCACAAGCCGTACACCACTGATGGAATTGCAGCGAGCAGTTCAATGAGAAAGCCGACCGGTCGCGCAATGTAGTGCGGCGCCTGTTCGACTAAAAAGATCGCAATGCCCAACGAGAACGGAACACTGATCAGCAGCGCGATCAGCGACGACGCCACTGTTCCGTAAATGAAAGGCAGCGCGCCAAACTCGCCGTGGATCGGGTCCCATCGCTGGCTTTTCAAAAAACCAAAACCAAATTGGCGAATCGAAGGCATTGCATCCGCCGCCAGCGCCCACACCATCGCCACCACGATTCCAACCATTAATAGCGCTACAAGAAACATGAGGACACGAAAAACTCCATCGCCTGTGTTTCCGGTTGGCGACAACACTCGTCGCCAGTTGGAAGGGTGTGCAATGTTTTCCGTGACAGCGCTCATCTTTACCTGAGCGGAGTTCCACCTGCCGTAACGGAATTGATCTTCGCTTCGGCGCGCTTCACGATGTCAGCCGGCAGCGGCGCATATTGCATTTCCCTGGCGTAGCCTTCGCCGTCATGAATTCCCCACCACAAAAAGTCCACGAGCACTTTTCCTTTGGCGGCGTCTTTCTGATTTTTGTAAACAAGGATGTACGTGTAACTCGAAATCGAATAGGCTTCGGCGCCGGCCGCGTTTGTGATCGACACGCGCAAGTCGTCAGGCGTGTTTGCTGCCGATGCCGAAGCTGCCGCTGTGACACTGTCGATTGAAGGAGTAACGAAGCTTCCGCTTGCATTCTTCACCTGGGCCACTGGTAGTTTATTCTGTGCGGCATAAACCAACTCAACATAGCCAATGGTATTTGGCGTGTTCTTGACCTGTCCGGTTACACCTTCGTTACCCTTGCCGCCAATTCCGGTGGGCCAATTCGGCGACACACCCGACCCGACTTTCTCTTTCCATTCCGAACTTACTTTTGACAGGTAATCGGTGAACACTGCCGAGGTTCCGCTGCCATCCGAACGATGGACCACAGTGATGTCTGTCGTAGGCAGCGTTACTTCCGGATTGTCAGCAGTAATTTTTGGATCGTTCCACTTCTTTATCTTGCCCAGGAAGATGTCGGCCAGGACTTCAGGAGAAAAACGTAATGTCTGGCTGACGCCCTGAAGGTTATAGGTGATGACCACGGCGCCCAGGACTGTGGGAACGTGCAGTATCTCGCCCGGAGCTGACTTGAGGTCTTCGTCCTTCATCGGCGCGTCTGAAGCGCCAAAGTCAACTGTCTGTTCTTTGATTTGCTTAATTCCGCCGCCCGATCCGATTGATTGGTAGTCAATTCTGACGTTGGGGTGACTTCGCCCATATTCACTCAACCACTTCTGATAGAGAGGATTTGGAAACGTGGCGCCGGCGCCTTGCAGGCTTACCGCGCCGGAGCCGCTGTTACCGCTCGGATTGCAAGCGACGAAAGCTACCAAAACAACCAGAACACTAAGCCACGCTATAAGCTGAAAGCTTTTCTTCGAGACAGACATTTAGGATCTCCAAAGTTATTGGGGCTAATGGGTCGAGCGTTTAAGGGGTCAAATCTAAGGAGGCGGTGTTACATCCAACTGAACGCTGCCTGAACTCTCGGTTAACAATGGGCGTCGAGGTGATCAGCCGGTGGCCGACTTTGAACGACTTTTTACAGGATATACATGTCTAAATCCTGTAAATCCTGTGAAACTAAAAGTTCAGCCGCCTGTAAAAATGACTTAACAGGTATTTAACTTCGGCGGATTATAGTCGAAGCCTATGAATAAAAGTGTAAACGAACGAGAACAGACGCTGGCGGTCCAATGTATCTGGTGCGGGGCCAAAATTCGCGACGCTAACGAACAGGAAGCGAATGGTGTGTGTTTGAAGTGCTTCTATCAGATTCTAAGCAATCACCTGCGGGCGCAGAAGAGAACTGTCTATGGGGAGTTCGTAAGCGATCGATAGCAACGTTTCAATCCTCTGGTAACTCCTTCGGAATTATGAGCCACTCAAGATTCCCCTCACCGGTCCTCACATCCCCCCAACTCGCAACATCAAGCTTAACTTTTGCGAGCGCACACGTCGGCATGCGTCGAGCTTCGCCGGTCAGAAACGCCAACAACTCTTCGAACCCAGGATTGTGGCCAATCATAATAACTACCTGCTTGGCATCGGGAATCTCAGAGACAACCTGCATTAGATCCCGCAGCGAAGCTTCGTAAATACCCTCATCGAACCGCTCCTCAGCGTGCAGATTCGAATTCTTCAACACAATTTCCGCTGTCTCGCGTGCCCTCAAGGCAGGAGAACAAATAATCAAAGGTGCGCTTAGCTTTTCGTCAGCGAGTCGTTTGCCGATTAACTCCGCAGACTTTCGCCCATGATTGTTGAGCGGTCGATCGAAGTCGCGCAAAGAGGCGTCGCTCCAACTCGACTTCGCGTGTCGCAACAGGTACAGAGTTCTCATTTACGGTGCGTAGTCATGCCTGCCAATAGATCGAGGGCGTGGGGAAGTACGGGGGCAATGACGGCGAAAGTTTCTCGTACTGCTTTGGGTGAGCCGGGCAGGTTTACGATCAACGTGCCGGAGCAAACGCCGCAAACACCTCTCGAAAGCATCGCCATCGGTGTGGCCTTAAGTGACTCCGCTCGAATTGCTTCAGCGATGCCGCGCGCTTCGCGTTCAATTACACGTTGCGTTGCTTCGGGAGTGTTGTCGCGTGGGCCAAGGCCCGTGCCGCCTGTTGTGATGATTAGATTAACGTCACTGCGTTGAGCAAACTGACGCAGCGCTTGGGCCAGCGGATCTAGATCGTCTGAGACAATTTTGCTTTCGACGATTTCCGCCCCGAGATCTGTAAGCAGTTGGACCAGTGCGGCCCCAGATTCATCTTCTCGCTCTCCGCGTGAGCAAGCATCGCTCGCTGTGATAACTACGGCTCTAATTAGCATGATTTGCAAGATTTTTCAGGATTTACACGATACATCTTGTACATCTTGAAAAATCCTGCAAATCCTGTTACCGCTTTCTCATATGTTCTTTCAACCAGCAGCGATTCATTACGACGAGCAAACCCGCATCGAGGGCACGCTGCGCAGCGGCGCGGTCAATCACGCCTTCCTGCATCCAAACCGCTTTTGCGCCCACTGCAATCGCCTCATCCACGGCCTTCCCTGCCTCGTCCGGACGACGAAAAATGTCAACGAGATCGATCTTCTCCGGCACAGCAAAAAGATCAGGATAAGCCTTCTCACCAAACACCTCGGTTTCGTTTGGATTCACTGCGATCACCCGGTAGCCACTGCGCTTCATGTATCCCGAGACACTGTTTGAAGCACGTGACGGATCAGAAGAGAGTCCCACCACCGCGATCGTGCGGCACTCGTCGAGTATGCTGCTAATGGTTTCCTGAGAATTAATAGACATTGCCGATAGCCAACTGCATTCCATGAAGTTCTTGCAGTGAATGCACATTTGGTGTGCTCTGCGAGGCGCATGCGGCGATGGCTTCGACGAGCGCCTGAGCACCAGTCATCGTAGTCACGCACGGCACACCGTATTGCAACGCAGCGCGCCGGATCGCCTGTTCGTCATAATGCGACGCGCGGCCGAGCGGCGTGTTGATTACGAGGGAGATCTCACCTTTCTTTATGTGGTCCACGATGTTGGGTCTGCCTTCGTTGACCTTGAAAACATTCTCCACACTCATTCCCACTTCGAGCAATCGCGCCGCTGTGCCCAGCGTGGCGACCACATTGAAGCCCAGGCGAGCCAACTTACGCGCCAGCAAAACCGCTGCCCCCTTGTCTGCATCGTTAACACTCAGAAACGCTTTTCCCGCCGCAGGCAAACTCAAGCTCGCGCCCATCATCGCCTTCGCGTAAGCCTCGCCGAAGGTATCGCCAATGCCCATCACTTCTCCCGTCGAGTGCATCTCGGGACTCAGGATCGGATCCACTCCGGGAAACTTCGCAAACGGAAATACCGGCGACTTAATAAAGAACCGTTTCACCGATAATTCTTCAGGCAATTCAAACTCTGCAAGCTTCTGTCCAGCCATCACGAGCGCTGCGATTCGCGCAATCGGAACTCCCGTCGCTTTCGAAACAAACGGAACTGTTCGTGAAGCGCGTGGATTTACTTCCAACACGTAAACTCGATGGTCCTTGATCGCGAATTGAATGTTCATCAGTCCACTGACTGACAACGCCTTCGCCAGCTTCCTGGTGTAATGCCGCATTGTCTCGAGATGCTCGGGATCGATGCGAACCGGAGGCAACACGCACGAAGAGTCGCCGGAGTGAATGCCGGCTTCCTCGATATGCTCCTGAATGCCGGCAATTACGCACGCGCTATCGTCGGCGAGCGCATCGACATCAAACTCAGCCGCCTGCTCGAGAAACTTATCGATCAGCACGGGGCGATCCGGCGTGAAGCCAACAGCGTTGCGAACGTACGTTTCGAGCGCTGCCTGATCGTACACGATTGCCATTGCGCGCCCGCCGAGAACGTAACTCGGTCGCACTAAAACCGGATAACCGATCCGGTGCGCTACCTCGCGTGCCTCTTCGACGGAAGCTGCCATGCCATTATCGGGCTGCGGTATGCCGAGCTGTTTGAGAAGTGATCCGAACCGTTTGCGATCCTCCGCGAGGTCGATGGAGTCCGGCGAAGTGCCGATCACTTTCACTCCCGCCCCCTGCAATCGCATTGCGAGGTTCAAAGGTGTCTGGCCACCAAACTGGACGATGACGCCCTCCGGTTTTTCAACGTCGACGATGTTCATGACGTCTTCGAACGTGAGTGGCTCGAAGTAGAGACGATCAGAAGTGTCGTAATCAGTCGAGACCGTTTCCGGATTGCAGTTGACCATGATGGTTTCAAACCCGGCCTCGTGAAGAGCAAAAGATGCGTGGCAACAGCAGTAGTCGAATTCGATTCCCTGCCCGATCCTGTTTGGACCTGAACCCAGAATCATGATCTTGCGGCGATCAGTTGGCGCGGCTTCGTCTTCACTCTCGTAAGT
>JBKPJS010000112.1:0-6069 GCA_046730815.1 Acidobacteriota bacterium | reverse complement strand
GGCTATGCCTCGCCGCTAGCGTTCCCTGAGGTGGGGGCTGTGACCCTGGTTCGGGCTCTGCCCCAAGTCTTTTTTGGGCCAAAGGCCGAACCAGGGGCACAGCCCCAAGGGCAACTGAACTCAAGCGGCGAGGCATAGCCTCGCCTCATATCCGGCGGCAAAGCCGCAACAATATCCGCCCTTTAAATGACTTTTGTACAAAGCCGATTGAACCCTAAGGGAGGGATAAGAGGAAGACAATTGTCTTGTTCTTCCATTCACGCGTGATCTTTCACTTCGCTGACGCCTGCTTGCCGGGCGCAGTTGGCGCAGCAGTAGAAGGTGTTATTCGCCTCGATACCGTGTCCGATGATCTTGCAACCGCAGTGATCACAAACAGGCGCGAGCTTGTGGATCGCACATTCGAAACTGTCGAAGGTATGACGCGCGCCAGAAGTTATAACTTCAAAAGATAGATAGTAATCGTTGCCGCACACTTCACATTTCGCCATCTCTGGTCCCTCCTCAGTGTAGTGAGTGAAGGTCTATACGATGCGGGACAAAGCGCCTGATGTCAAAGTCTTCATTCCGCTATTCACTAATCCGCGTATGCGGCGTAACATTGCGTCATGCGGATTGTACTTCTTTTGATTGCGACGGGGTTGTTGCTGGTCGAGTCAGGCGGCGTAGCTAAACCTGCCGGCACCGCGAACGTCGTCTCATCCGCAGCAGTCTCGACCTCCTCACCTGCGAAAGCCCGAGTGGATTTCGACACTCAGCTCAAACCCATCTTCAAATCGAAATGCATGCCCTGCCATTTCAATGGCGGACAGATGTACGACCGTTTGCCGTTCGATAAACCCGACACGATCAGGAAACTCGGCACCCGACTATTCACCAGAATCAAAGAGGAAAACGATCGCCGGCTGATCGAAGACTTTCTCACCCAATCACCGTAACCTGCCGAATGACAGCAAAAACAGATCGCGCGCTGTTGTTGCAGATCGTGGCCGCGTGTGTGGTCCTGCTGCTGATGGTCGTCTTGCTGCGAGCACAGGGGCGGATGTTCCTTTGCGCATGCGGCTACTTTGATGTTTGGACCAGCGACACGTGCAGCTCGAACAATTCGCAACAGTTATTCGATCCTTACAGCTTCACTCACGTGCTGCACGGATTCCTGTTCTGCTGGCTGATTGCGTTGCTGTTTAGACGACTGGCTGCGTCCTGGCAGTTCTGGCTGGCGTTTTTGTTGGAAAGTGCCTGGGAAGTTTTTGAGAACACCAGCTTCGTTATTAACAAGTATCGAACTGAAACCGCCGCGCTCGGTTATCAGGGCGACACAGTCGTGAATTCATTAGGCGATCTTGCTTGTGCGGTCGTTGGTTTTCTGATCGCACGACAGCTCGGTGTCCGTCGCTCGTTGATACTATTTTTGTTAATTGAGCTGGTTTTGATTCTTTGGATTCACGATAGTCTGTTGTTACAGGTTCTGATGCTGGTGCGACCAGTGGAAGCAATCAAGTCATGGCAAATGTGCCCGTAAGGGATTATTTCGGAGAGGCAGAACTGGCGTTCCTTGAAGTTGTGATTACGCGGCTATTGAGATCCCGTAGAGCGGCCAGGTTCTTATCGCGCAGTCCTACTGAACTGCGCCCAACCTGAACTTCAAGCGACTGCGACAGGGCCATCTTCTTGAATACTTCGTAAGGAATCTTCGCCTCGAGCATCTCTATTTTCGTGTTCCATGAGCCTGTTTCGCCGCTACTAACGGAACTCATTTTTCCCAACCTCAGTGTTTCACTATCGGTTACGACGACCAGTTCTCTCTGATCCGGTGGGTGGAACTGCACCCAATCCTTCTTTTCGAATATTACTTGCAACGTGGCATTGCGAACGTAGTTCAGCTGCGTGCCAGGGCAATGCAACGTTACCTCGATACTGACGCATTCGTCTTTGAACTTGTCTTTAAAACCATCACGGCTAACTTTCATCTTTCGTAGCCGCATGACGGTTTCATAGTTAAACCCGTCGTATTTTGTCTCAATCCTGACGCCATGGTTGACGGCGTCTTGCCCCTGCGGCTTCGCTCCCGCCGGCTGAAAGAGAAGCACCGCACTGCAACTCAACACAAGGACGAGTTTTTTCATAAAGTTCTCCGACGTTCAGGGTTTCTCGTGGACGCGGTGAAGAATTGGGGCTCGAACCTGCGAGGCAAGGCTCACAAGAAACATAGCGAAGCAGGCACCGCCGTGTCAATAAATTTGTACCTGGCACTTTGTACTTTGTGCTTTGTGTCTTTTACTATGCGGGTACAGCGACAAAGCACAACACCAAAGGGACAAATATGAAAGCTTCTCTTTCAGACGAGTCTTTAAATGATCTTTCCGGCCGATTGCGCCGGGCGAATGAAGAGTTCACGCGCCGTTATCCCGGTGAAACCGGTCGTCGACAACCTGTGCACACGGTCTACGGAGGCGCGCACCTCTTCAAGTCTGACTCCGCAAAACGCTTAGGCTCGCTGGCGCAACGTTCTCTCGATCAATTTGCTCCCGACTTCGTGGCTTTCGCCCGAGCCATCTCTCTGGCCGGATCGGACGAATTGCCTCTGACTCTTGACGAAGCTGCTGAGCTCGTCGAGTTTCTGAACAACAATCCCGAACAGGCGCGAAAAGAGAAGAAAGCCGCGTGGTTGGCTTACACGATTTATCGCAGAGTCACAGAAAAACTTTTGCGAGAACCGGTCGAAGACTTCCGCATCGATTTTGAAGACGGTTATGGAAACAGGCCTGATGAGGAAGAGGACGGGCATGCGGTTTCTGCCGCGGCGGAGACTGCCGACGGAAGTAAGAAGGGCACGCTGCCGCCGTTTATAGGCATTCGCATCAAGCCTTTCAACGAGGAGTTGCGAGAGCGCAGCATCCGCACGCTGGATATTTTTGTCTCCAGTCTTGTCGAACTCAACAACGGCCGTTTGCCTGATAACTTCGTAGTGACCTTGCCAAAGATTACGATTCCGGAACAAGTGTCGACACTCGCAGCACTGCTCGCACAGCTCGAGAAGCAAACGGGTCTGGCTGAAGGAAGTCTAAAGTTTGAGATGATGATCGAAACCACGCAGTCGATCATCAATCATCGTGGCGAGATCAATCTTCCTCTTTTGCTTGCCGCAGCGCAGGGGCGCTGTGTCGCCGCTCACTTCGGCACTTACGACTACACTGCGGGCTGCAATATCACCGCCGCGCATCAACACATGCTGCATCCAGCCTGCGACTTTGCGAAGAGCATGATGCTGGTTTCGTTTGCCGGCACCGGCATCTGGCTTTCAGACGGTGCGACCAACATCATGCCTGTGGCGCCGCATCGCTTCACTGAAGGCGGCCCAGCTCTGACGCAGGAGCAGATCGAAGCGAACCGCGAGGTGGTCCATCGCGCGTGGAAACTTCACTACACTCACATTCAACATTCATTGACGAATGCGTTTTACCAGGGATGGGATTTACATCCGGCCCAACTACCGACGCGCTATGCGGCCGTTTACGCATTCTTTCTCGAGAGCCTTGAAGCTGCTTCTGAGCGACTGAAAAACTTTGTCGAGAAGGCCGCAAAAGCAACGCTGGTGGGCGACGTGTTTGACGATGCCGCGACGGGTCAGGGATTGCTCAACTATTTTCTACGCGCGATCAACTGTGGGGCAATAACCGAAGACGAGGCGACCGAGTTGTCCGGACTGACGCTTGAGGAATTGCACTCGGCGTCGTTCGTCAAGATCATGAAAAACAGGCAGGCGTGTTGAGTACTTGGTTTTGTGGCTTCTCAGCCAGTTTCGGCAAGAATTAGCCGTTTTCGACAACAAACAGCCGCCGTCGCCAAACTACCTATGTGGTAAACTTTCGGGAACTCACAGACATCGGAGCCTTATGACTACCAGAGTACAACCTCTCACTATCGCCGATTGGGAGGCAATGCCTCATGGCGACGGCAATCGCTACGAAATAATAGAAGGAGAACTGTTTGTGTCCACCTCACCGGGCCTCACACATCAAATAGTCTTGATGAACCTCATATCCCTGACTCAACGTTTCCTGGAAACGGACCCGATCGGCACGATTGTTACCGGCCCAGGATTGATTCTAAGCACTTTCAGCGGAGTCATTCCCGATCTAGTCTTTTTTAGCCGCGAACAGCGTGACACAATTATTAAAAATGACCGGTTGCACGGTCCTCCTGCTCTCGTGATTGAGATAGTCTCACCTGGTTCCGCGAATGTTCGACGCGATCGGTTGGTCAAGCTGCAACTTTACGCCAAGCATGGAGTGCCGGAGTATTGGATTGTCGATCCGAAGAATCTGACGGTGGAAAAGTACGTTGCCCAGGGTTCTTCTTTGAATCTGTTGCAGACTCTGCAAGACGACGAAGAGTTGTCGACTTCTGCTCTTCCGGGCTTCTCGTGTCGTTTAAGTCAAATTTTCAAGCCGCTCTAACAAACCATGACTTCATTGAAACTGATCATCTCTATCATTCTTACAATGGGACTAATCACAACAACATTGATTGGCCAAAAGCCGGCCGCCGGCGATCCGGAGCTGGGGCGCAAGATCGCTCGTTTTGCGCCGACGACCTTGACCGCCGATACCGCGAATCTCACGGCTAAGGACCGGCTTACCCTGGAAAAGATCATTGCAGCGGCGAAGCTGCTCGATCCGTTATTCCTGCGTCAGGTGTGGAGTGGTAATGAAGCGCTCGAGAAGAAGCTTCAGGCCGACAAAACTCCCGCCGGACGCCAGCGACTGCATTATTTCTATATCAACGATGGGCCATGGTCGCGCCTCGACGATAAAGAACCGTTCATCGAGGGCGTGCCGCGCGAAAAGCCGATCAACGCCAACTATTACCCCGACGACATGACGAAGGACGAGTTTAATTCATGGCTGCAGGGACTCTCGGAGACTGACAAGCAGAAAGCGACTGGCTTCTTTTATCTGATCCGTCGTGGACCAGACAAAAAGCTGACCATCGTGCCTTACAGTGAAGCTTATAAAGAGTATCTCGTTCCAGCCGCGGCGTTGCTGCGCGAAGCCGCCGGCCTGACCACAAACGCCACGCTCAAAAATTTCCTGAACAAGCGTGCTGACGCGTTCGGCTCGGATGATTACTACGAAAGCGACGTCGCGTGGATGGATCTCGATTCTCCAATCGACGTCACCATCGGACCATACGAGACCTACGAAGACGAGTTATTCAGTTACAAGGCCGCCTTCGAGGCGTATGTAACCCTGCGCGATGACGCGGAGACCGAAAAGCTCACGAAGTTTAGCGGTCACTTGCAGGAGTTGGAGAATAATCTGCCGCTGGATCCGCGCTACCGAAATCCTAAACTCGGCGCGGCGTCACCGATCAGAGTTGTGAACGAAGTATTTGCTTCCGGCGAGGGGAACAGCGGCGTGCAAACGGCTGCTTTCAATCTTCCGAATGACGAGCGCGTGGTCAAGGAGAAGGGCTCCAAGCGTGTCATGCTGAAGAACGTGCAGGACGCGAAGTTTAATAAAACGCTGATTCCGATTTCGCGAGTGGTTTTGGACCCCGCCGAGCAATCTGCGCTTGCGTTTGACTCCTTTTTCACCCACATACTTTGTCACGAGCTGATGCACGGGCTTGGGCCACACAACATTACCGTCAGCGGCCAGGAAACCACGGTGCGGAAGCAGTTGAAGGAGCTCTATTCGGCGATTGAAGAAGCGAAAGCCGACATGACCGGACTCTGGGCGCTCCAATACATGATCGATCGCGGCATCATCGACAAGGCGATGGAGCGTACGCTATACACAACGTACCTGGCGAGTATGTTTCGCTCAGTACGTTTTGGAATTACTGAGGCGCACGGCCGTGGCGTCGCGATGCAGTTCAACTACCTGACCGACGAAGGTGCGATCAAGTTCAACGAAGCTAAAGGCACGTTCAGCGTCGATCACGCTAAGGTCAAAGCCGGTGTGACG
Source organism: Acidobacteriota bacterium (assembly GCA_046730815.1). Classification (GTDB taxonomy): domain Bacteria; phylum Acidobacteriota; class Blastocatellia; order Pyrinomonadales; family Pyrinomonadaceae; genus PSRF01. The sequence goes on along the minus strand of JBKPJS010000112.1, from coordinate 97 downwards.
AAACTGACGCACGATTTGCTCACGCTCGAAGCTGAAGGATCGTACGACAAAGCGAAAGCGATCCTGGACAAGTACGCGGTGATCAGGCCGCCGATGC
>JBKPJS010000111.1:0-5448 GCA_046730815.1 Acidobacteriota bacterium | reverse complement strand
CACGCATCCTCAGCAGGAAATTCAACGGCGGCGCACGAAGATCACGACCAAAGTTAATTGCCTTCAAGGTGCACTTACGAAATACGCGTGTCGCCGCGAACGCCTGCGAAATCTATTTCTACCCGGAAGGTTACGGCGGGCTCAGCACGATCGAAGGACAGATCAGTAATCTTTGTTTCATCGTCTCCGCGGAACAAGTCAGACGGCATCACTCAGATCCGGAAACGGTTATGCGCGAACTGGTGATGAAGAACCGGCGCGCGGCCTACACGCTCGAGCACGCAGAACGCGAGTCCGAGTGGTTGAGCGCCTCCTGGGAACGCTTTGGACGACAGCGCCCGAGTCCGGCGAAGGGCTTACTCACCGTCGGAGATTCAGCCGCGTTCATCGATCCTTTCACTGGCAGTGGCATGTTGATGGCGTTTGAAAGTGGCGAGCTGGCGGCGCACGTAATTCTTCATGCCGGCGACACAAAATCAATCGAAGCTGAATACACGGCTGAGTACGTCCGAAAGTTTGATTCACGTCTGCGGATTTCCGGGTTGTTGCGACGCGCGGCTTTCAAACCTCGTCTCGCCGGACTGGGCATTGCGATCTGTAGTGCGAGTGAACAGTTTCGAAATCGTCTTGCGCGCGCCACGCGCTCCCCACGACTCAATCTCAGCCGTTGATGAACGCCGATCAGATCCGCGTTCATCTGCGTTCATCTGCGGCTTAAACTGCTTGCCTCGTTGACTCTTTTAGAGTAAAAAGGCTGAGCCAGTGCTGTCTCTCTGTCGTCGTTAATATCTCAAGCGCGAATTCCAGAGCCGCGAAAACCAGTTAAGGAGAACAAAACGATGTTTCTATCGTTAAAGTCCCGGCTTGTCGGATCATTTCAAATCCCCACTTTGCTAACGATCTTACTCCTGTGCGCCAACGTGACTTTTGGGCAGACACAGTCAAACGCCGCCGACATACAAGGCACGGTGAAAGACTCGACGGGCGCGGTGGTGCCTAATGCAACTGTGACGGCCCGCAACCCCGGCACGAATATTTCGCGCAACGCAACCACTAACGACGAAGGTTTCTATCGAATAATCAACGTCCCGCCAGGCGATTACGAGATCACTGCCGAGGCGCCAAACTTCAAGAAGTCGGTGTTGCCGAAGGTCACTGTCACGATCGGGCAAGCCGCCGAGATTGACGTCCAACTCGAGCCCGGACAGATCACAGAAAGCGTTACCGTCTCTGATGCAACATCCGAGATAGTTGAGACTTCCAAGACCGCGGTCTCAACCACCATCGATCAGCAGCGCATCAACAACCTCCCGATCAACGAACGAAACTACATAAACTTTGCACTGACCACATCGACCGTGGGTCGCGACAATGGCCGGCCGATTGGACCAGCGCCTACGACCGGGTTGAACTTTGGTGGCCAGCGTGGTCGCTCCAATCTGGTTCAGGTTGATGGCGCGGACAATACCGACAACTCCGTGAACGCGTCGCGTTCCACTGTCAGCCAGGAAGCAGTGCAGGAGTTTCAGGTCGTCACGAATTCGTTTGCGCCTGAGTTTGGACGTTCAGCGGGCGGCGTGGTGAATGTCGTCACCAAGTCAGGCACTAATGAGTTTCACGGAAACCTGTTTGGATTTTTGCGTCACCGGAGTTTTCAGGCGCGTAACGCTTTTGCGCCAATTGAGGATCCACCGTTTACGCGCGCTCAGTATGGATTCACACTGGGTGGACCACTTGATAAAGGTCGCACATTCTTCTTCTTTGCGTTCGAGCAACGAAGACGAAACGAGTCAGGCTTCTTTACCAGCAATGTGTCGCCTGGGTTAACCGGCTCGGCGACGATTCCCGTCATTCCCGGACTCAATCCGATTGCGCGCACGTTCAATAACATCACCCCGGCGCAGGCCGCTTTCATCAACACACTGGTTGCCGCTGGTACGCCTACGACGATTTGCGGCGCCCGCGCTTACGGCTTCTTTGCTTCAAGCGGCGGCACTACCGCCCTGACCGGCAGCAATCCACTAATATCGCCTAACGATGGCAGCTTGTGTCCGGCGATCAGTCCAATCCTTCCAGGCGCAATTGGACCACGTTTCATTCTTTCGGGCGCTCCGGTACCAAGCGGCACCACCAATGCTGCCGGACAGTTCATCGCCTTCAGACCGCTGAACAATCTGCAACGAGTCTTTCCGATCACCGACCGAACAACGTTTAACTCGTTCCGCCTGGATCATCTGATCACTCCGGAACATCAGTTCAGTTTCAGATTTGGCTACAATCCCAGCACGATCAGCGGTATCCAGGTTGAATCACAGAACCAGTCGTTGGGCCAGAATGACTTCTCGCGCACGGGTATTCAGACGCTGCGCGATTTTTCGGCGGTGGCCACATTAACGTCCACGCTTTCCAACACTGTGGTAAACGAGGGTCGGTTTAACTTCGGCGAACGCCGTGCGACTTTCAAATCGCAAAACGGCGACGCGGTGGCCTTCAACATTTCCGGCACAGCCTTTATTGGCCGCGAGCTCTTCTCGCCAGTGCTTCGAACTGAAACGCGATACGAGTTCACCGACAATCTAAATGTCCTCGCTGGAAATCATAACTTCAAGTTTGGCGGCGACGTTGCTTTTGTTCGCATACCCGAGGCGATCTTCGAACTGAACTTCGCGGGCCTTTTCAACTTTGGCGGGCTTTCCGCGGCGACGCTCAACCCGGCATTCGCGGGTGCTCCTGACTTTACGCCGGTGCAGCAGTACGGGCTTGGTTTCCCGGCTAACTTTATCCAGGGCTTTGGCAATCCCGTCAGCAGTATCAGTAACAAACCATTGGCGTTCTTCGCGCAGGACTCTTGGAAGGTGCGCTCCAACTTAACATTGAACTACGGAGTTCGTTACGACTATGAGTTGACCGAACAGGTCCCGACACTTCCGCTGCGCGATCCGTTGTCGGGAATCACACTTTCTGCCTCGGATATTGAGGCGGCGCAGGACGCGATGGGTGTGCAGCAAGGCTTCCCGCGCGACAAGAACAACTGGGCGCCGCGTCTGGCTGTTGCCTGGGATCCGTGGAATGACGGAAAAACTTCTATTCGAGCAGCCTTCGGAATGTTCTACGATCATCCGTTGCTGGCGATTGCGTTCAACTCAGACATTGCTGACGCCGTGCAGCAACAGCAAGGTATCCTGACGCCGGGCAGTCCGTCACAAACCGCTTTGCTCAACGCGGTACAGGTGTTTCAGGGAACTGTGTGTCCTCCGGGTGGACCAGTATCGCCGATTTGTCCTGCCGGCGTGGCGACTCCGGGAGTTGCTGCGGGCGCGCAGTATCAGTTCGGACGCCAGCGATTCAACGATCAAACGTTCCCGGGCTTTGGACCAGTTTTGCCGTTCACGCTGCACGTGCAGAAGAACTTTGAGTACGCGTACGCGAATCAGGGTAACTTCACAATCGAGCGGCAACTGACAGAGGATATGACTCTTGCGGGAAGCTATATTTTCGTCGGCGCGCATCATCTGCCGCATCCGCTCGACATCAACGCACCACGAACCGATCTTCAGATTCAAAATTTTGTGCGTTGGGCAGGTCGTAACCCGTTGAACACAACTGAAGCAATCGCCTTCTCGATACCCAGTGCGAACACGGCAGCGATTCCTCTCTTCCCGTGTCCTGGTGGCGTGCCGCTCCAGTGCTTCAACCAGGTCACACCGGCTGGAGTCCCTGTTCCGTTCGGCACGCAGGGGCAAGTTTTTGCGATTATTATTCCGGGAATGGTTGCTGCCCCCCTGACTAACCTTGGGAGCAGAATCGTCAATGCCGGCATTGCGAACTTCTTCCGCCCAAATGCGCCAAACTATTTTCTGGCCCAGGCTCTGTCGGGCGGACTCGTAAGTCCGGCTGTGTTGAATGGAGCGCTCACCGGCTCACTGCGAACTCCCGGAGTAATTTCTCCGTTCGGATCCATCAACGCGCAGACCTCGGATGGTAATTCGAGTTACAACGCGTTGAATGTCGATCTGAAGAAACGCTTCTCGCATCACTTCCAGTTCCTGGGTTCGTACACCTGGTCACACTCAATTGACGATTCGTCTGACCTGCAAACGCTTTTGCTGCCGCAGGACAATCGCAACTTCGGCGCTGAGCGTGCCGACTCGTTATTCGATCAACGTCACCGCTTCGTTTTCAGCGCAGTGATCGCGTCGCCGAGTAGTTGGGCATCGGCAGGCGGGTTCCACCGCGCCTTGTCAAACTTCACCGTCGCACCGATCTTCGAGATATCATCGGGACGTCCATTCAACATTCTCAGCAACCAGGACACGAACAACGATCAGTCGAACCAGACGGATCGACCATCGGTGCTTGCAGATGGAACACTCTGCGTTGCGGGTACGCCCGGCTGCGTAGGTTTGATCACTGGCGGCGTGTTTACGAGTGGAAGTCTTGCACGCAACTTCGGTCTGACGCACCGGTACATGTCTCTGGATCTGCGCCTGGCAAAGCTGGTTCCTTTGGGTGAGCAAGTCAGGTTGGAGTTGATAGCGGAAGGCTTCAATCTCTTCAATCGCTTCAACGAAGCGGCGGCATCACCGTTCATTGACGACGTGCGGGCGTTCAACCAGCGCGCCGGCAACGGTCGCTATTTCAGCCGTCCCACCGCCGCCTTCGACCCGCGGCAGTTCCAGTTTGGGCTAAAGCTGAACTTCTAAAGCCATCCACAGATTACAAAGATTCCGTGTAATCTGCGTAATCTGTGGATAAACGCAACTCAAATCCTCATGCGCGCATCCGAAGGGTTGTCGCGAAACCTGTATTCTGAGCTTTCAAACCAACCCTCTCCCGCATACAATCATGCTCATTATGTGTAGACGTACGCTTATTCAACGGTTTTTTAGCGTCGGAGCAATACTGGTGCTGATGACAGCAGCCATCCAGGCCCAGTCAACCCGGCCAAGGCGTACGGGGAGAACTACGCAAAAAACCACGACTGCACCACCGGCTTCTGAGCCGCTTCTCCGGCCCGAACCGCAGCCGTCACCGACGGCCCGCAGAGCCAGCTCAAACGACTCGCTATTGGACGTGCAACCGGTCAAGCCCGTCGTTAACACCGTCGGTACGGCAGACACAAAGCACGCATATCTTTTGCTCGAACAGAAACAGTTTGCCGCCGCCGCGAAGGAGGCCAGGGAGCTTGCGGAGTCGCACCCCAACGATCCGGAAGCCTGGAAAATCGCGGGATTTGCCGAGTTGAATCTGAAGCAGTACACGGACGCCGTTAACGACCTCGAAAAAGCGGTCGACCTTCAGCGTAAGTCGAAGCAGGACGATCCAAATACCGAGAGTGCGCTTGGCCAGGCTTATGTTCTGTCTGAGAAGTATCAGGAAGCGCTGCCGCTTTTGACCGCGGCCATCAATCGCACTCCGAATCAGCCCGACGCGATAATGATCTATTAC
>JBKPJS010000110.1:0-2848 GCA_046730815.1 Acidobacteriota bacterium | reverse complement strand
GTTTGGCTCTGGTTGGAACTTCGCTTACGACGCCGAAGTGAAAGCATGGTTAACCCCGCCTTTTCGTTTCACCACCTCCTCGCAGTTTCTGCGCTCACAGTCCTCGCACTATTTGTCGTCCTGAGTTCCTTTGTGCCTCGCTCCCGTTCGCCGCTTTTAAATCAACTATCCCTATCGTGGCTCGCATTTGTTTCTGTCCTGGCATTCATATTCGTGTGTCTGTGGGACCAGTACGCAAAGTATGCTGTCGCGGGTCTCTACTCGCTTGGCCTGATTGCATGTGCCATAGCACTGCAACAACCCGAATTGAGTTCAACTCACTTCGCGTGGTCCGCGACGATTATTCTGGCTGCTTACACGCTCCTCGTCGCTCTCCTCTGGCGTTGGCGTGAACAACTCATCAGCTTTGCCCGACAGTTCGGAATTCCACAGCGCATCGAGGCAGATGTTACGCATCTCACGTGGCTTTCAGCAGTGACCATAATCGCGGTGGCGACGATTGCAGTTCTTGCTTACTGGATCGATCTCACGTTTCTTGAGTTCGGCCTGCGTGCTACCGCGGCTCTCGCGGTGGGGGCGCAGTTTCTAACCTTTGGTCTATTCGCTACGGGAGTTTGGCAACAACGTTGGCGACGCGCCGCGCTCGCGGTCCTGGTAGTGAGCATGGTTCTGTTTGGCTGGGCATGGCTAACGCCCGGCATTAACGCAACTTGGCTGAACCGCAGTGTGATTTTAATGCTGGAAGCGTTCGGTCTGACCGCGGCTTACGGCCTTCTTCTCAACAAGGTGAATGCACGCTTTGCGGATTGGACCAGTTCAGCGCGAGCGTGTGTACCCTGGTTACTCGCAGCCGGCGTGGTCGCGCTGTTCTTCTGTTTGGGTACGGAGGTCTCTTACCAGATCAACTTCGGCGCAGTACGCATTCATCCCGTCTCGCTCGTTGCTATCGGCGTGACACTCGTTGCTGCGATAGTTATCGGCGTGCTCTTCGCTTTGTCACCAAGTCACGATCCTCTGAGCCTGCCCGAGCGTGGCCGCATGCGATATGTCTACGCTGCCGAAATCATGCTGGCGCTGCTGTTTTTGCACATCAGGCTGACACTGCCGTGGCTGTTCACAGGCTTTATCGAGCGATACTGGCCATTGGCGGTCATGTTGATCGCGTATTTCGGTGTGGTCACCAGCGAAGCTTTGAGACGTAGAAAGTTGCTTGTGCTGGCGCAGCCGTTGGAACGCACGGGCGTGTTCCTTCCACTGCTGCCAGTGCTCGGATTTTGGCTGGCGTCGTCGGAAGTGGACTTCTCGTTACTGCTGTTCCTGGTTGGCGGTCTGTATGGACTGTTGTCGATCTTGCGGAAATCGTTTGTGTTTGGAGTGCTGGCGGCGGTCGCCGGCAATGGCGGCCTCTGGTATGTGTTTCACCGCACAGCCGATTACCAGTTTTTACAACATCCGCAGTTGTGGTTGATTCCAGTTGCGTTGTCAGTGCTCGTGGCAGCTTACCTGAACGAAGACAAGCTGACTGAAGATCAGATGGCGGGCGTCAGATACCTTTCACTCGTGACGATCTACGCTTCTTCGACTGCCGACATTTTTATCAACGGCGTCGCGAATTCTCCGTGGCTTCCGTTGATACTCGGATCGTTCTCGTTGGCGGGTGTCTTCGGCGGCATTGTTTTTCGCATCCGTGGTCTACTTTTGCTGGGCTCGATCTTTCTGCTGTTATCAATCATCACAATGATCTGGTACGCCTCAGCGAACCTCGGCTGGACCTGGCTGTGGTACGTTGCCGGTATCGTAACCGGCGCCACAATCATCTTCATGTTCGCGTTGTTTGAGAAGAAACGCAACGAAGTGCTGCGCGTCGTCGAAGGCTTGAAAGACTGGGAGCGTTAATAGCCACAAAGAGGCACAAAAGGCACAAAGATGAAAATCATTCCTGTTTTGTGCCTTTTGTGCCTTTTTGTGGCTATGTCTCTTGGCTATTTATCGTCGAGCTTGCGGCCGGCGTTCAGGTTGTCCCAGTTCATTATTGCGTTGAATACCAGGAAGTAGCTTCCTTTCGTCTGCCCGCGCCAGAATGGATTGGTTGAAAAGAGCAGCACGTGACCGTTGCCCGAAGGCACATCGATGATCGCGGCGCGCTGCGCGATCTCATCGCCTCCGTCCAACAATCCCGAAACAAATAGATCGCGGCTGTCGGCATAGCGCAGGACCACGCGCGGACGTTGATTCGGCGGTATCAAACCAACAGCATTGCGCCGTTGCTCGTCCGTAACTGGTGGCGCTTCCCAGGGCTCAACTCTCGGCGGAGGCTCAGGGATTTCTGCGGGCGGACGCCCTTGCGGCACGTCTGGATCGTCAGGCGTGCCGCGACCTGTCGCGCGCGGTTGATTTCGCGGGCCGCGCCCACCGACCCCGTTGCTGATGTTGTAAACAGCTCCATTGAAACAATACATCGCGAGCGAATCCCCGTAGCCGTACGCGATCGGACTCGTTGAGTCGACTGTTTTGAGGCGCAGGATGTCGCCAATCGCGCGCAGGCGTTGCGAACGATTCGCTGAAACGCCCTGGGTGAAACCGTAGTTCACTGCAAACTCCGAAGTATCGTCGACGGTTATAAACAGCCCACCGTCTTTCACAAACTTTTGCAGGTTCTGCAAACCACTCCAACCGAGACCTGGTCGCATGTCATCCGTTTCATCAATGCGACCAAGATTCGGCGTGAGTTCACTTTTCTTCCACGGCAGGGGATTCCCATACATCGGCATCCCGTTGATGATCGCCTGTCCACCGCGACCTACGGGAGCAAACAGGATCACGTCGTATTTGCTCTTCAGATTAGGAT
>JBKPJS010000109.1:0-4335 GCA_046730815.1 Acidobacteriota bacterium | reverse complement strand
GCGATACTACTCGTAAACTGATCGATTTGATTGTTTAGCTCTTCGACATTGACGAGACCAAAATCGTCTTCTTCGTTTCCATTCAGACGGTGCTTTATGCGCATCGCCACACGCGCATCCTCGATCGTTGCCTGAAAGCCTTCCCGCGTACGACCCTTGCCGTGGATTTGCAGTCCGTTACGCCCGAAGAGTTGCATGTGCGTCGTGACCGGAATGTAGATGTGGCGATCGAAAGAGTCGCCAAAGAAAGCGCCGCGCTTCTCTTCAACGCCCACGATACGCATTGGCAAGCCGCGGACTTTCAGTGTTTTGCCAATCGCATCTGTGTTGGGAAGGAACTTGTCCTTGATGTCTCCACCGAGGAGCACGACAAGCGCCGAGCGTTGCACTTCATCATTCGAGATGAAACGTCCAACCTCGATGGTTTTGTCTTCGATGTCGACCATATTCGCGGTGGCGCCGAAGACTATCGCGCCTGGAAACTCGATTCCGTCCTGCTTTAGATCGACTCCGCTGCCGACCTCCGCTCCGACTTCAGCGCACGAAGCACAATGATCACGCACGAACTCGTAATCGTCCCAGTTGAGTCTCTTGTTGCGGCGATTTCGCCGCTCAAACTCTTCGTCGTCCATGTGACCGGAGAAGGCCATTCGGGCGATCATGAAGTGGTTGCTGCCGAGCACCTTGGAGACTTTTTCAACAACGTAAGTATTCAGACCGCTGATCGAAGCTCCGACCGTCACGACCGATGCCACCCCGATGATGATGCCGATCAGCGTCAGAAAAGCGCGCAATTTGTGCGCAAAGATCGACTGCAGGGCGATCTTCAAAGCATCGGAATAAAAGGAGAAAAATGCTCTCATAAACTTGGATCGGGTCGGTATACGCGGTCAAAAGCCGCGAAGTTCGATCCGTCACATCAATTAAGACGCGTGACCTTAGACACCTATTAACAGAAAAGGGTGCGGGATTTACGTATTTTTCATTTGCTTGATGAGGCTTTCCATGTGGCTCAAGTAGTTTTCGAGCGCGCTGCGGCCGGCGGCTGTGAGCTTGTATTCGGTTTTGGGGAGTCGACCCTGGAAATACTTGGAGCAGGAGATGTATCCCGCCTCTTCGAGCTTGCGTGCATGGACGCTGAGATTGCCGTCAGTAGTATTCATCAGGTTCTTGAGCGCGCTGAAGGTCAGCGACTCATTCGCCGCGAGGGCGCTGATAATTCCGAGCCGCAGGCGCTCGTGAATCAAACGATCGAGATTCGGCGCGGCACTCTTTTGCGGTGAAGCCGCCCGTGAATCGGGATTAGCATCTTGTTTGCGTAGACTTTCCTTCTTTGCTGTTGACTGCTTAGCCACCGTATTTCCTCACAATAATTGCACCAAACAAGATATGAAGCCCGCCAAAGCCCACCGCCATAAACCAGTTGGCAAACGCTGGTGGGCTGAAAAGCGCAAGCGCGCCCAGGGCCATGAAACACAGACCCATCGCGGGCACTGCTCTGACCGAAAACATACCGCCGGTGATCACGCCCGTGCCGTAGAGCAGTAGCCACACACCGGGAATTGCGGTAGTCATTCCAGCGCGAACCAGGACGATCGTGAGCAGGCCACCGGCGATTATCGGAGGCGACAAACTGAAGACTGCTTTGCGGCCCGGCCCTGAAACGAGCGGCATCTGCGTCGCTCGCGCTTTGCGGTCCATCGACCAACCGGCAATCAGCACCGATATCAAGCCTTCCGCAAGCCAGATTGCCAGCCATGAATTGAAAGGTTGCCGGGCGGCAAGGGCACTGGCCACAAGCGCTGTAACGCCGATTGCTATCTCACCACGTCCGGAGATACCGGTGAAAGGCGTGGCGCGTTCCATGGTTTCGCGTATGTAGCGAAGATTATCCATGGCCCGGTCGTGGAGTGGGATGAGCCGGATCGGTTCCATGCGGAGAATGGTAATGGAAGCGCCAAGCTCTTTGCAAGGCAAAGCCACGGATCCCATGGATAATAAATACAGGGATAAACACGGATATTTAATCCGTCTATGATCTGTCTAATCCGTGGCTAAGGCTTTAGTGACGAGCTCCGCTTGCTCGCGTTGGTGAATGCTGTAGGACCCCGTTGCGGGGCTGGCCGATGCGGAGCGTCCAACATACCGCGGACGCTCACAGCTTGGCAGAAGGTTCTCGAGCCGTTCCTGAACAAACGTCCAGCCACCCATATTCTGCGGTTCCTCTTGTGCCCAAACGAGTTGCCGGGCGTTCGGATACTTCGCCAACGTTTCGCGAATACTCGTTAACGGGAACGGATAGAACTGTTCCATCCGCACCACCACCACACTCCGATCCTCAGTCTTCTTTCGCGCGTCGGCGAGATCGTAAAAGACCTTGCCGCTACAAAGAACGATCTTTTTCACGGCATCGCGATCACTGATTTCTCTATCATCAATCAACGGCTGAAAACCACCAGTTGCCAAATCGTCGATGCTCGACGCGGCCGCCGGCAAACGAAGCAGACTCTTCGGCGTCATTATGATCAGCGGGCGCTCCATTCCGGGACGCACTTGTCGCCGCAACAGGTGAAAGTACTGCGCGGGTGTCGTTGGATAACAAACCTGCAAATTGTTCTCAGCACACAATTGCAGGTAGCGCTCCAGGCGCGCGCTCGAGTGTTCCGGTCCCTGTCCTTCGTAACCATGCGGCAGCAGCATCACCACTCGTGAAGTCTGTTTCCACTTGTCTTCGGAAGCGGCGATGTACTGGTCGATAATCGTTTGCGCGCCATTGCCGAAATCACCAAACTGCGCTTCCCATAGCACGAGAGCATTTTGCGCGACGACGGAATAGCCATACTCAAATCCCAGCACACCTTCTTCCGACAACGAACTGTCAAAGACTTCGAAACGCGCGGCAGGATTTGCGTCCGAACGCAGCTCAGACAGCGGCGCCCAGGCTTTTCCGGTTTGCGTGTCGAACAGAACAGCGTGACGCTGGCTAAACGTTCCGCGACCGGAATCCTGTCCACTCAAACGCACGCGATTTCCTTCGAGCACGAGCGAGCCAAACGCGACTGCTTCAGCAAAGGCCCAATCAAGCGGTGCACTGCCGTCTCCCATTTTGGCGCGCCGCGCCAGTTGGCCCACCATCTTTGGATTAACGTGGAAACCTTCCGGCACCACGGCGATCTTGTGCGCAATGTCTTTAATTACTTCCGCTGACACTGCAGTGGGAATCACTGCCGAACCATCGAGCTCTTCCACGCGAGCGTGCGGCTGCTGCGGCTCTTCGGCCACCTTTCGCTTCGCGTTCGCAAGCGCCGCTTCGTAACGGCGTACTCGTTCGTCGATGAGGTTCTTAACCTCTTCCTCGGTGAGCACACCTTCCTTGATCAGTCGCTTCGCGTAAACAGTGCGCACGCCCGGATGCGCTTTGACTCGCGCATACATGAGCGGCTGTGTGTAACTGGGTTCGTCAGTCTCGTTATGACCCAGCCTACGAAAACCGATCAGGTCGAGCACCACGTCTTTGTTGAACTCCTGCCGGTAGTCGAGCGCGATTTGCAGCACGCGATAAGCTGCTTCCGGATCGTCGCCATTGATGTGGAAGATCGGCAACTGAGTCATGCGCGCGACGTCAGTCGAATAGATAGTTGAGCGGCCTGCTTCGGGTGAGGTAGTGAATCCAATCTGGTTGTTAATGATGATGTGAATCGTGCCGCCCGTGCGATAACCCTTCAGACCCGCGAGGTTCAACGTCTCCATCACGACGCCCTGACCGGCGAAAGCAGCATCGCCGTGCAGCAGCACCGGTAAGGCTAAATCAATAACTTCCTCGCGTGACTTCCCGTGATGACCCAGGGTCTCATCCTGCGTTGCCCTGACCATTCCTTCGACCACCGGATCGACCGCCTCGAGGTGGCTGGGATTTGGCGAAAGAGTCAAACGAACTTTGCGCCCATCTTCGAGGACGCGTTCCCCAGTTGCTCCCTGATGGTATTTCACGTCGCCTTCGTCAGCGGGAAACTCCGGATGAACCGAACCCTCGAAGGCCGCAAATATTCTTTCACACAAATTCCCGATCACGTTCGCCAGCACGTTCAAACGGCCGCGATGGGCCATGCCGAACACAATGTCTTCAACACCGCGAGCGGCCGCGCCATCGATCAATCGATCGAGCAATGGGATAACTGTTTCGCAGCCCTCGAGTGAGAACCGTTTTTGCCCCAGGTACTTCGTGTGCAGAAAACGCTCAAACTGCTCGGCTGAGATCAACTTCCAAAGCAAATGTTTCTTTACCTCAACCGGAATCGGCTGTGGTTCGACAAACTCGCGCCTGATCTGTTCGCG
>JBKPJS010000108.1:0-6988 GCA_046730815.1 Acidobacteriota bacterium | reverse complement strand
AGCGATGCATCAACGGGTGTTGCTGGCCACGTTTTCAATACGCCCTCATCATGCCACTACGGAAGCCTTGAGCCCGCCGTTTCCTCACTTCGACCCATTTGGCACCGAGTTTCGTGAGCCGGGGCGGATCAGCCATCCGATTCATATTGCCGATTTCCGATTTCCGATTGCCAATTTGAGAAGAGCACCAACGAAGTTCTTCAATCGGCAATTGGCAATCGGCATTACAAAGATCCTTCCAGCTTTCGCCGGAGTTCCTGACGTCCTCGCGCCAGTCGAGACTTCACAGTTCCTATGCTAATGTCGAGCGCGTTCGCGATCTCTTCGTACGCAAAACCTTCGATATCCCGCAAAACCACCGCTTCTCGATAGACTCGTCGCAAACTACTCAAAGCCTTCTTTAGTGCTCTTTCTCGTTCGCTCTCGATAGCGTCCTGCTCGGGATCCTTCACGTTCTTGGCTCTAAGCGTCGAAATAAGACCAAGCCGCCCATTACCGACCTCCGGCGCATCTATCGAAACAGTCACATCGCGACGCCTGCGGCGCCACCAGCGCCAACGATTGCGCGCCTGGTTGATCGCGATGCGGTAAATCCAGGTGCGCAGATCGGACTCACCACGAAAGTGAACGATGCTCTGAAAGGCCCGCAGAAATGTTTCCTGCGTAAGATCGCGGGCCTCTTCCACGTTTTCTGTCAGGCGATAGAGCAAACCGTAAATCTCGCCTGAGCGTTCGTTGACCAACGTCTCGAAAGCGGCCTCGTCGCCGCGCTTAAGTCTTTCAATGAACTGCGCCTCGGCTTGGGGCCGTACATCCGTCAGGGCCGCCGGTGCGACCTGCTCCAATTCCACTTGCCCGCGGAGGACTATTGGTTCTCCGTAGCTCACTGATCACCCCCTGGGGCGGGAATCAGAGCACTTAACGATTTTTGCCCTTTCCCGGACAGGCTTCCCCTTAGACAACCTCGCCGCCACTTTTGTTCCCGATGTTTCTGAAAAAAAGCCATACGTGTCTTAGATGCATTCACCTTCTGACTTTTTACAGGCAGGAGCAGTCATGATTTACATTACAATCCTGATAATCATGTAAATCCTGTAAACTGACTGCCTCGATAACCTGCCTTGACAAGTTTTTGCACGCCCCATTAGAGTGACAATTTTCCGCTCATGATACACCCAACAGAACGCAGCCGACTACGTAGGCTTGCAGAGGACAACAAGTGGCAAAGTACAAGAAAAAACGTGCGCGGGAGCTTCAACACGACCGCTTCCGCGACACAACCATGGGCTTCTTTGATCGGCTCGGCAATCTGCTGGAGGGTCGAGGACGCACGATCCTGTACGGTCTTGGCGGGCTAATCCTGGTCGCCATACTGGCTATTCTGTTCGTCCAGTGGAGAAATCGTAAAACCGACGAAGCGCAGCAGGCCCTCGGTCGCGCCATAACTCTCTCCAACGCCACCGTTCTGCAAACCCCTGTTGCAGGCAGCACTGAAGTCACTTTCAGCAGCGAGAAAGAACGGGCGCAGCGAGCGATTGAAGAATTTGAAAAGGTGGCGGCCAAGTACGGAGACCCCTACAAATCAGAATCCCGCTACTTCATTGCTTCTAATCGCCTCGTGGTCGATCGTCAAAAGGGCATGAGCGAGTTGGCGGACCTCGGAAACAGCAGAGTAGCGGAAGTCGCAGCCCTGTCGAAATTCGCACTCGCGCAGGCAAACGAAAGCGATGGCAAGCTCGACGAAGCTGCGAAGCTCTACAGCGACTTGGCCCGGCTCAACAGTCCGACGGTGACGCAGGAGACCGCGAATCTGCGACTCGCCAAAGTTTATGAAAAACAGGGAAAGAAGAAAGAAGCTGCTGACCTGCTATTTAATATCGTAGACGCGTCGCGCAAGGCGAAGGGATCGGACAATCTTCCTTTGCCCGTCTCCTCCGCTGCGCGAGAAGCCGCCGACGAACTGAAAAAACTCGATCCGGACCGCTATGCACAACTCCCCGCCGAGGCTTCCACGTTAGCTGGATAAAGGTTAAACCCGGCGCTCCCCGCGCTCGGTTCTGTTATTGCCTATCCTTAATGGACAACCTTACCCACTCACTCGTCGGAATCACTGCGGCCAAGGCGGGGTTGGAAAAGTTGTCTCCCGGTGCAACCCTTCTCTGTGTGCTTGCCGCGAATGCTCCTGATGCGGACATTATTGTCCTCGCTTTTGGCGATCGATGGACCTTCGTACAGCATCATCGCGGCATCACCCACGCGATCATCGGCGTAATTGCCCTCGCGTTTCTCTTGCCACTCCTATTCTATGTTGGGGATCGGCTCTGGTCCCGCTTCCGCAACCAACAGCCAACCATGAAGCTTAAAGGGTTGTTGCTGGCCTCGTTCGTCGTAAGCGCAACTCACCCGCTGCTCGATTGGACCAACAACTACGGAATTCGATTTCTGTTGCCGTGGAACGAGAGGTGGTTCTACGGCGATCTGGTGTTTATTGTTGATCCTTTGATGTGGTTGATCCTTGGCGGCGCATGCTTTCTCTTGTCGGCAAAAACCAGGTCAGGGAAATTTGTTTGGGCGGGAGTCGCCGCGGTACTCACGTTTCTGATAATCGCGAGTGAACGAAGTAATAATTTGGCCAATCCTTTGCTGATTTCACTTTTATGGATCTTGGCGCTGGTTGCGTTGATCGTGCTGTTTGTGAAAGGAGCGGGGAAGCGTTGGGGGAGCAAGATCGCCTTCGTCTCTTTTGCGCTCGTGCTCGTTTATTGGAGTCTCCTTGCACTTGCTCATTCCAGAGCGATCGCGCGTGGCGGTGAACAAGCTGCGAACATGGCGAGTTCAAATGGTGAAACTATCGCACGACTGGCTGCGATGCCGAGACTCGCAAATCCATTTCGTTGGGACTGCGTCTTCGAAACGGATCGGGCGACGTATCGATTCGAAGTCGGACTTCTTGACGAGAGATCATCAGGCGAGGCGGTTCGTTACGCGAAGGAACCACCGGAACTGAAGGCGACGGTTTCACAGCAGCGCCCGGCTCGCGTGTTTCTGGGCTTCGCGCGGTTTCCCGTGATGCAACTCGCAGATCCTGATTGCACCACGCGAACTCTCGTTCAATTAGCCGACTTGCGTTACACTGAGCCCGGCAGATCGCGCGGCAGTTTTTCTCTCGAAGTTCCGATCGATTGCCCGACTCAACAAATAGGAAGATGAGCGAAACCAAAGAATTCAGTAGCCTGCCTGTCCTCGCCGAAGTGCGAGAAGAACGCGAGCACGCGCAAAAGAAACCCACGATTGCCAGCGTGCGCGTTTCACCCGGGCCGTACCTGGCGCTCGCGAGTGTAGTGACGTTCGTTGCAGCACTCGTATTACGTGCTCAGCACGATGCCATGGCCTTGATTCTGATCGCAGGAGCATGGCTGATACTGCCCCTGCTCGCGCTCACTGATCGGATCGCTTTTGACGGACGCGCGCTACGACGGCAAGGTCCAATCGCTTCGCTGCTACATCTGCTTTTTGGTTATCGCAAGCAACTTTCAATTGACGACTTTGAGACTGTCGAAACTCAGGCTGTCCGCACACTGCGGCGTGGCGGACGCGTTCGTTATCGTTATCGAACGCAAATTACCGGGAAGGGTAAGGAGTTTGTGATTGTCTCTGGGGGGCAGTATTACCGGCAGTTCGTGCGCGAGCTGTTCCCGTTAATCCATGAAAGCAAGCTGGACAATCGCAGCCGTGATTTGCGCGACTATCTGAACGATCCTGGTTTCCTCAATCGCAAGACTCAGCTTTCACAGCTTGCTTCCTCAGACTTACTCGACGTAACACGGATTGACTTCAAACTCAGCAGAAAGTTGAAACGTCGTGTTGAGCCTCCGGAAACTCCGGCGACGCCTGAAGAGATTGAAAGGGCGCGGCTGCTTCGTCGACTCGGAAATGAACTGCGCGTGTCCGGTCGGCTGCGAGAAGCAGGTGAAGCTTTTCGTCGATCGCTCAACGTGCGACCGCATGGCGCATGGCTTATTTACGACTTCGCGCGCTTGTTGCGATCACAGGCGAGCGCACAGGCAGATGCGCGTTTGTTGTCACGTGCGAGAGCGGCGCTGCGGCTCGCAAGTATTCGTGCGGAAAATGACGTCGTGCTGCTGCCGTTAATCGGCGAGAGCTTTTTGGAATGCGGCGATGCGAGACATGCCAGGCGGGCGTTGCAGAAGGTAGTCGAGATCGATAGCGGCAACTTCAAAGCGCGCGTCGGTCTTGCAGACATCGCGTTGCGCGAAGGCAAGTTGGCCCACGTTATTCATCATTACCACGAGGCCGCGCGCGTAAGCTCCGAGCAGGCGTTGGCCCGATATGCTCGCAGCGAGGGCGACTACTACATGCAGTTGAATAACGACGACGATTATCTGGCCGCGGAGCTGCGCCGGATCAACTGGCTGCAAAACGTTACTCGCGTTCGTCGTCTTGCATTGCGTGTGACGAACGCGAGTGTGTTGCTTGCGCTGGTGGGTGGTTTTGTTGATCCCGTTGCGGGAGGCTTAGGATGGTCGCTCGCGTCGTCAGCGTTGATCGTATGGATCTTGACGCTGCTCGGCACGCGAATGCTCTTTTCGCGTTCCAAACCTTTGACATGATTTACAGAATTATCGAGATTTCTCCTGATAATCCTGTAAAATCTTGATAATCCTGTTTACTGTTTCTTTCGTTTTGCGGGAGCTTTCTTGTTTACTGGAGCCGGCGTGATTGTCCTCGCTTGTTGTTCCGCCGCTGACGCAACCGCATACGCCTGCACTGGCTCTGGATTCAGTAAGGCATCCCAGCGATAACGCGAGCGCGTGTCGCGTCCCTCCGCCAGACGCTTGAACACAAGCTGCACAACCTGGTTGACGATCCAGTTGTGATAGAACTCGCCTACCGACGCTAATTCCGCATCAGGCGCGGGATTCATGAAGTCAATCGCATAAGGCACGCCGTCCTTTATCGCGAATTCCACCGTGTTGATGTCGTAACCCAGCGCAGTACAAAGCGTACGCACGTCTTTCGTCACGCGTTCCGCGAGCGCGGGCGCGAGGTAGTTCGGATCGTGAACGTATTGCTCGCCCGACAAGTATGGCTTGCGCGGGTCGTACGCCATAATCATCACTTCCTGTTGGCCGACGCAGTAGCACCTGACGAACTGTTCGAAGTCGATCGACTCCTGGAGCGTCATACAGAGCGTGCCGGTCTTGTTGTACTCAGACCAGAGCTCCTCGAGGGAATTGATCTTCGAGACATTTTTCCAACCACCACCATCGAACGGCTTCAAAAAAGCCGGCAGTCCGACGTAGTCGATGATGCCCTGCCAATCGAGTGGGAACTCCAGATTGCGCAGGCTCTCGCTCACGATGCCTTCGATATAATTCTGCTGCGGCAGCAGCACTGTCTTCGGAATCGCCACGCCGAGTTTCTTTCCCAGCGAATAGTTGAAGAATTTGTCGTCAGCCGACCACCAGAAGGGATTGTTGATAACGATTGTTCCTTCGAGCGCCATTCGTTTCAAAGTGGCTCGATAGAACGGCACTTCATGCGAAATGCGATCGATAACCAGATCATACTTCGGTGGGTCATCGTGTTTAATGCCGCCCAGCTTGATGTATTCGGCCACGACGTCGCCGCGACCTTGTTCATTAATGCCCTTGATTATTGCCTCGGGAAAGGTTTTTTCCCGGCCAACAAGCACTCCTACGCGCTTCATATCAGTTGAGTATCCTTTCACGAAAAAAGAAGGAAAATACCCGCGCCCGTGTTGCTTGTCAAACAGGCATCCGTCCCCGTAGCGGGCAGCATCCATGCATTTGCCATTGACGACTGAAGGGGCTTTTTGCCGGGCCTATGTTACAATTCGGCCTCAATGTTTGGCTTTCCCCGGTTGGCGCCGTCAAGACCAAGGCGATCTGAAATCAAGGAGAACGGTTACATTTGCTTCGTCGATTCCTGGCCCTCATAGCTCTTGCTGCGTTCGTAGTCTCGCTGGCCCTGGCGGGGCAGACACAAACCTCGCCACAAGCTCCGGCCGCTAAACCAGAGACCAAACCGGCTGCTAAACAAGAGACCAAACAAGACGCCAAGCCGCAAAACAACAAAGACAATAAAGACACCAAATATACCGCCGAGCAGATCGTCGAATCGGTAATCCTCGTTTACGGCACGCGTCCGGGTCTCGATCAGATTCGGCGTAATGGCGTCGAGCGCGGCAAGATAACTCGTTTCAACACTGACGGTAACGCCGAAGAGGCAAACTACGAACGACGCTTTGTGAGAGGTGAGAACCTCGACAAAGACAAGATTCGTCTCGATCAGAAGCTGCCCACGATGGAGTACTCGCTCATCTTTGAGAACGGCAAACTGTGGGGACTCATCAACGGTGCCGCGTTCACGCCAAAGCAAGAAGCCAGCGCCAGTTTCATCTCGCAGCATCACCACAGCATCGACTCGTTGTTGCGGTACAAGGAATGCGGCTCAACGATTACGCTCGTGGGCAAGGAGCAGCAAAAGGGGCTGGATCTTTACGTCGTCGATCTGGTCGATAAAGAGAAGCGAAAGACGCGCTATTACATCAGCGCCAGATCGCTGCGCGTGCTTTGGCTGGAGTACGAGGAAGGAAATGCGGGCAGCGCTCCTGTTAAGTACACCCGCAAGTTCCTTGATTATCGAGCAGTGCAACAGACCCTCGCGCCGTACCGGATCGTGTTGTTGGAAGACGGCCGGGAGAGCCAGGAAACGCGCGTCCTCACGATTACCTACGGCGTCAAAGTCAGCGACTCCATATTCAAAAGCCCCGAAGGCTAGCCACAAAAAGGCACAAAAAGCACAAATGAAGTAAACTCTCGGCAGTTTGCTTTGTGCTTTTGTGCCTTTTTGTGGCCCTTTCGGGAACCTCTTTGCGGCCCGAGCGTGTATTTCACCCGTGTGAGAGCCTACCTGCCCTGATGAATACGTTAACTACCATCGA
>JBKPJS010000107.1:0-7912 GCA_046730815.1 Acidobacteriota bacterium | reverse complement strand
GTGCAAAGCGTCGCTCACTCGTGTTGGAATACGACCCGGCTGATCCCGCAGTAGCTCTGGATTACTTTGAATCAAAGATGCGCTTTGGAACCGATCCGTCCGACGTTCATGCTGATATGGAGAACGGTGTCACCGGTTTTATAGTCGTAGACGCCAGGTCCGCTGAGAACTATGCGAAAGGGCACGTACCGGGCGCCATTAATTTTCCGCACCGGCAAATGACGGAAACTAGTGTTACAGTATTGCCCAAAGATAAGCTAATCGTGGTCTATTGCGACGGCATCGGCTGCAACGGTTCCACCAAAGCTGCAGTGAAACTGACCAGTTTTGGTCTCCGCGTTAAGGAAATGATTGGTGGAATTGATTGGTGGAAGCGCGACGGTTACGCGGTCCACACGAGTGGAAATATCGAAGCGGCGGCCACAGCTAGTCCTCAAGCCGACCAGATTGCCTGTGGCTGCTAAGGCGGCGTTCGTTGCAGCTTCAACGGCATCGCTAACCGCACTGGTAGTCATGCTGGCAGCGTCTGAACCTGCTTCGGCTTCGGTCATGGCAAATGTGACTTGAATCCTGCCGGCGCGCAGTTGTGGGAGAAGCTCACTACGCTGCGATTCAGTGCCTGCGGCAGCAATCCAGAAATCGGTCATGATCGCGTTCACCACTAGATTGAAGCTAACGTTCCGGATTCACTCCCGCGCGTTTCGATCACGCAAGCTGCGCAGCGCACGTCAGGCGCGCTCATCAATCGGGATGAGGAATTGAAAACCCAAAGGCGTTCAGATCCGCGTTCGCAAGCTCTTTTAGCGCGCCTGAAACCTGTCGATGTGGTGTGAGATTCGAGTGGTAAAGTTTCACGAAGAGTCCTTCAACCTGCAGAGTGCGCGCACGAAGTTGGTCTCGTTCGATGTCGGCAGCGATCAGCGTTTGCTGTTGTGAACCTGACCTATTTGCCGCGCCCATTTTCTAAAATGCGAGCTCCCAATATTGGCCCACAAGGTCGTGGCCGAAGCTGTGGTGGGGTTCCTCTCGAACCATGATGAAACCGGCTTCTTCATAAACGCGCCGCGCTGATTTCAGCACGTCGTTGGTCCACAAAATAATCTTTCGATAACCTTTCTGGCGCGCAAAGCGAATACACTCGTCAACCAAACGCATCCCTATGCCAAGTCCACGCGCTTTCGGCTCGACCAGTAGCAGACGCAACTGGGCAACAGTCTTCGATTTCTTTACCAGAAACACTGAACCGACTATTTCGCCCTCACGTTCAGCAACCCAACATCGTTCGCGCTTAGGATCAAAGTTCTTTATGAAATCTGAAGTGATCTGCGCGGCAAGGGCTTCGAATTGCTCGTCCCACCCATATTCCTCAGAGTAGAGGACGCCGTGTCGATGGACGATCCAACCCATGTCGCCTGGATGATGAGTGCGAAGAATATACGGCACCTTCGGCTCCGACTTCTCACCGAGCAATCGCTCAATTGTGTGCATCGACTCAATCAAAATCTTCTGATCAGTGGCCGAAAGGGCATCTAGCATCGAGCCCACATCCTGCTGTGATCGATTGTTGACCGGCGCAAACACCTTTCGACCTTTAGCGGTTAACGCCAGGTGAGTTTGACGAGCGTCTGCTTTAGAACGGGTTTTTGTTACGAATCCGCGTTTTTCAAAACTTTGTAAGATGCGGCTCAGATACCCGCGATCAAGTCCCAGTTCCGTGCCCAGCTCTCCCGCTGTCAGATCATCGTGGTGCGCCAGCTCGTATAGGACGCGCACCTCCGCGAGCGAAAAAGGGCTTTCCGCCCAGCTTTCTCGTAAGACTCCGATCTGCCGTGTGTAAAAACGGTTGAAGCGCCGGACTGCTTCGATTTTTTCGTCTCTTTTCATAACCCACGCAAACCTAACGTTGCCAGCCTTGCAGCGTCGCCGCTCAGTCAGTAGTTGACAACGGCAGCAGAATCGTTGATTCTGTCAACTATTCTAAGCAAGAAGGACAGCGTACAACAAATATGGCCGCTTACCTAATCGTTAACATCGCCGCTATTCACGACGATAAGACATATGCCGAATACCGTGCCCGCGTCAATGCGAGTGTGAGTGAGGCAGGCGGCGAGTACCTCGTGCGAGGCGGCCACGTGGACGTGCTTGAAGGCGACTGGCGGCCGAATCGAGTCGTCGTACTGCGTTTTCCTTCTGCCGAAGCTGCTAAGTCATGGTGGGCATCGCCAGCCTATGCACCACTCAAGGGCATGCGGCAAGCCTCGGCAGTAACGGAAATGATTCTCGTCGAGGGTATGGAAGGAGGCACACAGTGAGCGCAACTGCCACAGAATTCGCAGTCGAGCGAACTGCCCAGTCCCGAATTTCCACGGTTGATTTTTCAAATCTGCCTTTCGGAACCCTATTCAGCGACCACATGTTAATCGCAGAGTATCGGGATGGCAGATGGCGTAAGCCGACGATTAAGCCATATGCCCCCCTTTCACTGCCGCCTAACATCAGCGCACTGCAATACGGCATTTCGGTGTTCGAGGGGCTGAAGGCGCACCGGTCGCCTTCAGGAAACATCCTGATATTCCGTCCGCGCGACAATGCCCGACGGCTAAATCGATCCAGTGCCCGACTTGCGATGCCCGCTGTCCCCGACGAATATTTTGTCGATGGGCTGCGAGCGCTGATTGCGCTCGACCATCAGTGGGTGCCGGAGGCCGAAAACGGCTCACTCTATATTCGGCCTACATACTTTTCGGTTGATCCATCGATTCGCGTAAAGCCTGCTGAGGAATATCTGTTCGTCGTCTTCACCTGCCCCGTGGGAGCTTACTTTAACGCGCCGCTGGAAGTGCTGCTTACTGACGACTACGTCCGAGCTTTCCCAGGCGGCACGGGAGACGTCAAGCCCGCCGGCAATTACGCGCCTACATTGATTGCCGAACAGAACGCGCGGAATGCCGGCTTTCATCATGTTGGCTGGCTCGATGGAGTCGAACGTCGCTTCATCGAAGAGTGTGGCGTTATGAATATTTTCTTTGTCCTTGGTGAGACCGTTGTCACACCGCCGCTGAGTGGAACAATACTCGGCGGAATGATTCGCGATAGCGTAATTACACTCCTGCGCGAGATGAAACTGAAAGTTGAAGAACGAGGATTTTCAGTTGACGAATTGTTTGCCGCTCATGGTGAGGGAAGTCTCACCGAGTGTTTTGGAACCGGAACCGCAGCAACCGTTTCCCACATTAAGCGGCTAGCGTACAAAGACCGAGAGGTGACGCTTCCTGATATTGAGCAGCGAACTGTCGGCCCGCGAGTACGTGAGCGTTTGGTAAACATTATGACTGGCCGCGAAGCCGATCCGTATGGATGGACGGAACCTATTCGAATCGGCGGAGTGGCGCACAACTGAGGAGAATGCCATGCACTTTGTAGTTCTCTACGACATAGTTGATAACTTTGCTGAGAAACGAACGCCGTATCGCGACGAGCATCTCGCAAGAGTTCGGGCTTCGCACGAGGCTGGCAAGCTGCTCTTAGCGGGGGCGCTCACGAATCCGGTCGATGGCGCAATGTTAGTATTTCGAGGTCCCACGGCAGAGGCGGCTGAGCAGTTCGCCAAGGCCGATCCCTATGTAACCAGCGGTCTCGTAACCAAATGGCGAGTGCGTGAATGGGCCACCGTTATCGGCGATGGCGCTACAATGCCATCGCTGTCAGATGCTACAGGATTTCGCGACTAAAGATAGTGAGGACAAATCAATGATTGCGCGAATGTGGCGCGGCTGGACGAAGCCAGGCGATGCCGCCGGATATGAAGAAGTCTTCAACACAATCGTTTTGCCTCATCTGCACAGCGTCTCGGGTTGCCAGCAGGCATTTCTTTTTCGTCGCGAGTTAGGTGACGAAGTGGAATTTGTAGTGCTCACGATGTTTGACTCCATAGAAGCGATAAAAAATTTCGCCGGAGAAGATTATGAATCAGCAGTGATCTCGGACGAGGCAACAAAAGTTCTCAGCCGTTTTGATTCGCGAGTGATTCATTACGAAGTAGCTGTTACCGAGGGCAAGTAGAGCTTTTCGACTAGACTCATGCACTTGACTTGAGGCTCTCCCCCGGCCAAACTGAGGACAGCTTGTGCCTAGGGTTCCGCTCCTGCTAACGCCACACGGCGTTCCAGGAGGTCAGCGACCGAGCGGCACCAATCGCGGCTCAAATCTTCGATCGCGATACAACTAACGGCATAAAAGGCCTGAGGTAAACATCGTCGTGTGGCGATTTGTGGTGCCACGCGTTCGGAGGTAATCCTTGGGCCGAACTCATTCGCTCGAATCAATATGCATTAATGGTCGCGACTATCGATGGCCAGAACGGCCTTTGGTTGTTGTCTGCCTCGACGGTTCCGCCTTTGAATACATTGAGGCTGCTTCAGCCGCGGGTCTGACACCATATCTCAGTTCATTGATCTCCGCTGGGAACATTCAGATGGTTCGAGCGGCGATGCCGACCTTCACTAATCCGAATAACGTCTCAATCATTACAGGAGTCTCGCCGGCATGTCACGGAATCAGCGGAAACTTCTTTCTCGAACGCGGCAGCCTCAACGCAACAATGATGACCGACCCATCTCTGTTGCGGGCAGAGACGATTCTCGCGGCATTCTCTCGCCACGGTGCAAAGGTCGCCGTGGTAACTGCGAAAGACAAACTGCGCCGACTGCTGGCCTACGGCATTAATGGAACCTGCATTTCCGCGGAGCAGGAATGCGTGCCGATTTATAGCGCCACGCTCAGCGAACACGTCTTCAAAAGAGCGCTTGCGCTGCTGAGGAGTGATCGGCCTGACCTGATGTATCTCTCAACGAGCGATTACGTCCAACACCTTCACCGGCCTGGGTCTCGCGAGGCAAATGAGTTCTACAGAATGATCGATTCCCATCTTAGCGAATTTCACGTTAACGATGTCACGCTCGTTATTACCGCCGACCACGGGATGAACTCGAAAACGAATGCTGCGGGTGAGCCGTGTGTCGTCTTTCTTCAAACACTTCTCGATGATTGGTTTGGCAAACATTCATCCACCGTCATTCTGCCGATCACTGATCCTTATGTCGCCCATCACGGCTCTCTTGGATCATTCGCTTGTATTTACCTGTGGAACAGAGAACGGATAACGCAACTAATTAGTCGGCTAAGCGAGGTAAAAGGTATTGAACTTGTGCTCGATGGTGACGCTGCGGCCACACAATTGGAGTTGCCGGCAGATCGGATTGGTGACGTTGTAGTGTGCGCTGATCGTCAGTCGGTTCTAGGTACGCGTCGCGAAGATCATGATTTGTCGCAACTTACTCATCCGCTTAGATCTCACGGTGGGTTAGTAGAGCGTGAAGTCCCAATGCTTTTCAACCGGCCACTACCGACGGATGCGGCGGCCGAGTCATTACACAACTATGACGCTTTTTGGATCGGCCTGAACCTAATTCAATGACACGCATGGGGAGGATTGGGCATGAACGGCAAGAAGATTCTCGATGAACAACTTACTTACTATCGGGCACGTGCGCCCGAATACGACGAATGGTTCATGAGGACTGGCCGGTATGATCGCGGTCAGGAACATCGCGCAGAATGGTTTTCTGAGGTCGCCATTATGGGAAGCCGCGGTGGAACCAGTCGTCAAGGGAAAACAGGTTCTTGAACTCGCCTGCGGAACGGGCAGATGGACGAAGTATCTCGCACGCTGGGCGGCTCACACGTTAGCTGTAGATGCAGCGCCTGAAGCTCTCCAAATAAACAAAGAGCAAATTCGCGCGGCCAACGTTGATTATCTGGAAGCCGATGTTTTCTCTTGGCAGCCGGACAAGACGTTCGATGTGGTGTTCTTCTCGTTTTGGCTGTCACATATCCCGCCGCAACGCTTCGCTCCGTTTTGGCAAATGGTGCAACGCGCACTCAAACCAGGCGGCCATGCCTTCTTCATGGATAGTCTGTTTGAGCAAGCTTCGACTGCGCGGGATCACGTTGCGATCGACAAATCAGGTTTCGCTCAACGGAAGCTGAACGATGGCCGCGAGTTTCGAATAGTAAAAGTATTCTACGAGCCGGCTATTCTCGAGCAGCGTTTGCGGAAATATGGTTGGCAAGGGTGGGTGCGAAGCACTGGCAAATTCTTTCTCTACGGTTGCATGATGAAGCCAGCAAAAATCGATGAATAATAAGCAGGAGATCCACGCAAATGAACGACTTCGCAAAACAATTTATAGCTGAATCGCGTGACTTTTTGATTTCGGATTACCTTGCAAAGATCGAAAGTTGTTTGGCCGAATTAACTGACGAACAGATCTGGTGGCGGCCGAACGCTGAGTCAAACAGCATCGGTAATCTACTGATGCATTTGGAAGGAAGCACGCGCAACTGGGTCATTAGCGTAGCTGGTAAATCCTACACGCCTCGAAACCGCCAACAAGAATTCGATCAACAAGAACAGATTCCGAAGGCCGAGCTACTAACGAAGCTCAGGCGAACAGTGACTGATTCAGCCACGGTCTTATCTAACATAAGTGTGGATCGTCTACTTGAAAGAAGATCGGCTGGAACAGAAGAAGTTAGTGTGCTCTGGGCGATCTATCACGCGGTAGAGCATTTTGCGATGCACACTGGTCAAATAATCCTGCTGGCGAAGATGTTGTCCAAGGATCCAATTAGGCTCTCAGAATAACGTGCTACAGTTGCCTCTAGTGATGGACGTTGGCGTCAGAGATTCAGCTTCAGCAGACGATTGAGTGCCTTCCTGCCTTCTATGGTGACGCGAATGCACCTCGGCGTCCTGGACCGCGCGATGTAATTCAAGCCGAGCATCCTATTTAACAACTCGGCGCCCAGCGCTCCTGAAATGTGATATTGCCTTTCACTCCAATCGAGGCATTGCAACGCAAATGCGCGTCGCGACGCGCGAAGGCTGTCGCTATCGATTCCGAGTTTCCTAAACCATTCGTTACCGCTTTCGGTAACTTCATAATTGCGGCCTGAGCGCACGAGAAATCTCCGCTCCTCCAGCGCGCGAGCGATGCCTACGCCGACTTTACCTGCGAGGTGGTCGTAACACGTTCGTGCGTATCGCACCTCTTTTAACCGTTGATCTTCCTGAGCGCTTTCGGAAGCACGCGGAGGCGGCGCGATGATCGCCAGTGATTCAATGGCTCGACCAACTTCATCGCTGGCCAGACGGTAATAACGATGGCGCCCGTGCTGTTCGACGATGAGAAGTCTGCCCGCGACTAGCTTGGATAAGTGTGAACTGGCCGTCTGAGGCGATATGTAAGCTTGCAACGCCAGCTCGCTGGCCGGAAGAGCCTCCTTGGTCAAGAGTGCCATCAGCATACTCGCCCGTGACGGCTCGCCCATGAGAGCTGCAATCTGCGCGATGTTTGGTTCTGCAATCATATTTCGATAATAGGTGAAACGTCGCGGCGTCACAAGCACTATAGTATTGGTGAATACGTATAAACCGAGGACGGTTGTATGCTTCTTGGGCAACTTTTGCTGACTATCATGACCACGCCACTGGCGATCGGCATTATGAGTACGACCAGTTTTGCTTCTGACGTAAAAGAAGAGCAGTTTCGAGTCTCAGTGACCGCCTCTGGTTTGAAAGTGCTCGTGCGACACCTTTCGCCGGCAACTCGGCAACCAGTTAAGGCGGGTCGCGTTGTTCTAATTCTGCACGGCGGCACCTTGCCTTCGGGTGCTTCTGCGGCCTTCCGATTCGACGGACATTCGTGGATGGATGATTTGTCTGATCATGGGTTCGACGTTTGGGCAATGGATTATCTCGGGTACGGCGGCTCGGATCGATATCCAGAAATGTCTGCTCCGGCTACTGCTAATCCACCCTTGGGCCGCGCGGCGCATGTCAGTTCACAGG
>JBKPJS010000106.1:0-7079 GCA_046730815.1 Acidobacteriota bacterium | reverse complement strand
GTCGTTTTACTTCCGCAAGCCCTAATTCCATCATTAGAAAGGGTACAGGCTGCCGGAGGTAGAACCGCACTCGAAGCAAGTGCGCGATCCTGATTGCCAATACTTATTGCACTGAAACCTGCGCCGCTCGGTACATCAAGTGATTTCGCGCGGGTGTGGTAAGGTGAACCACTAATTCCGGTGGCGGCCTGGCCTGCACCCCAATCGGATGATCGCGCGATGTGACCACCCCATGAGAGAACGACGGTCGAAGAGCTTGCGGTGAAAGTTACTCTGAATGTGGTTTCCGACTGGTCCAATGTCTGATCACCTTGTGTAATAAACTCTACGCCGTTCACGGGGATGTTGCCGTTGAATATCTTAACCACTTGCGTTCCTTCCAATCCTACCAACGTATTGAAGAAACCCGTGGCTCCACTTCCTGGGGCGGGAATGTTGCCCGGAGTACCAGGGACACATGGCGATATCACGGGTTGACCTGTCCCGTCACACGGGTCAACAACTTCCGCAATCCGGTTGTTGCTCGTTATGAAATCGATTGCATGCTTACTACTGTGTGTAATGTCGTAACCAAACGTAGCTCTATAGGTTTGACCAGCAGTTAAACCTGTGACGCGTGCGCGATAAGGTATCGATTCACCTTCATTGTAGTGGGCCTTTTGGCCGTTTTGGTTACCGTTCTCCCAACCAACGGGACTGATCGGGGGTTTGCCAATTCCACCATTTGAGGCCTGATCGAGATTGACTGCGGGGCTCGCTGGTGCGGCTGACATGCTCCACCCTCCGATTACGAGGGATAGGAGAGCCATAACAAAGAAAAGAACCCGCAGAGCGGAATAGTTTTTCTGAGTTCTGGTTTTTTGAGGTGAGGCTGGATTTGTATAGTACTTTCGATGCATGTTCGTTCTCCTATTGGTTAGGCCCCGTCGGGGCAATGGGCGACCTTCCTATAGAATTCTGCGTGGGAGGTCAGGTTTGTCGTTGCAAGCCGCTGGATGGTGCGACATCTGGGCGATACGCATACGGACCCACAGCGTGTACAACCACGATTTCCAAAACAAATGCCCACAACTTACCGCCACGCTGCTCACGTGCGGTGCATCGCATAAAGTCGCTCGTGAAAGAGAGGTTGTATGCGGAGTGGGGGATATGGCAGTCATCGTAAATAGTTCACCCTGACGCCAGTGTTCTGCGTCATTGTGTTCAGTCAATCGAACTGAAGTAACGGCGCGTCGTTTTATGCGCCTCGATTACAAGAAGATCATTAAGAATCGGTGTGAAACAAATTCGCGGATTTCACAATTGAGCGGTAGCTCTTCGCTCCGCCTGGGCGACGCTCAGCGGGATGGGAAAGCGTCGCTTTGGATTCTCAAAGATTCCGTTGGTATGCGTTTGTCGCTGGGCCCTTCTTTTTTTGCGACGGGCTTTTGGGCCTAACGAACTCTGAGTCGCTGTCAACAAATCAATGTGATGAGCGCCGCATACTGCGTCATCAGTTACCCGCATTGCTGTAGTTGAATGATATTTACATTGCAAACTCACGACAACGGAGTTGGATGCCTATCTGAATGGCAGGAAGGTGCCCTTTTTGCTGACGGCAACATCCTGTCACCCTTCAGGGCAGAAAGGCGATGAGGCAGAACACTCTTCCGGCTTCCTTGAGTGTGTACTACGGACAAGTCGACGCACTCTCGTCCGTGTACTGAACAGAGTTAAAACCGGACAAACGCCTGGTCGTTGAACGAAGTTCAAGTTGTTCTTTCCCTTGTCAAGCGCGTTCTTTTTGAATGCAAGCAGGAGCGTCACGCGCTGGCGGCGCGGTAACTGACCGATTTCCAAACTCGCGAAGATGCCGGAATAACGGGGGCAGGATGTTGCCGGGAGAATCCTGCTCTTTTGCCGCGTAGAAGTAGAGAGAATCCTGCCGCTAAAATTGGCACCCTTAGCCCTTGTTTTGCAACCGCAAGCTGATATTCTTAACCCCTTCTTTTATGCGCGTTTCGTTCAATTGGTGCGCAAGAGGATTGACCAGGAGTAATTCCTTCTCGTCCGTGAGCAGATGGCTATTCCCAACCAGCCTAAGCCTCTGCCACCCGGCCTAGCCCGAATGCTCCCGCTCTTTAAGGAATCGAAACTCTCTCTATGGAAACCCCGGCCACAAGTGTCTCGCGTAGCAGTCTTAAGCGAACCATAATAGCTATTGTTCGTCAGTGGAAACCTTCAAGTCGAGCGGCAGTGAGGATGTCCAGCAGTCTCAGTTATTGCCACGAGACTGGAATCTTCTTCGATTCAATGCTGCTCTCCGATCACCCACAGTCTTCCAGAAAACTGATTCATTTCCGAGACCGTCACTATTCGATAATTTTAACGATTCCGCGTTCGACTGGAAACCACCCTGAAAAAAGGCAGTCCGCTTGCCCCGGCCTTCCGTTAGTCTCATTCGTTTTGAATGAGCCGGGCTGTCTTAGAACGAAGCTGCGAGTGTCTAGCCAAACAAGGTTGCATTCCACATCTGCAAGCCTCCCAAAGCTGCACGCCACAACTTCTCACAAGGCCTCAACCATGACAGTCGCCCAGACTGTCTCTGCTGAAAGGACTAGACAATGAGTACTAAGCTCAAAAAACTGAGATGCTGCTGTACCAGCCTGTATCGAACCGACGCGGTTCGATACGGGATGACGATGATGATGCTGGTAGTCGGCCTGCTTTTCGCGGCACAAACGGCGACGGCGCAAGTCTCAAGCACGGCCTGCATCAAAGAGGAGATTGGAGGCAACCCGTCCTGCACCGCCAACGATGTTCGGATCGGTTCCTACAGATTGGTTAGCGGACCAACCTCTTGTGACCCAACCAGTACGACCCCTATCACTGTGACAATCGAGGCTACGATTGAATCAGGTCCAGACAGGTATAACGTCGGTCTCTGGATCAACCAGAAGGGTAATTCCGCGCAGAGCGATCCCACCGGAGCCAACTGTTATCGCGACTTTCTGCACCCCGTTGGCACCAGCACCAGTTGCCAACAGCAAGGTGGTCCGTACTACGCCGCGGACGCCAACGTTTGCGGTGACGTCTACGCTCAAAACACGGACCCGTGTGGAAACAAAGTCACCGGCCCCTGTACTGGTGGTGGCGGCGGCACGTGCCTATTTACCAAATTTACGTTCACGGTCGACATACTGTGCGATGATTCCGACAACGACGGAACTGCGGATGTGAGTTCCTGTACGAGCTGGAAGCAAAGCGCAGGCGGCGTATGCGCGGGTGCGCTGGACACTGATCCCGGAACGGGATCGAAGTGCAACTGCAGCCAGATCGACATCACGGGACTGCACACTGGTTGCAGCACTGCCGCAGACTGCGACGACGGGATCGCCTGCACTACTGACTCGTGCGAGATCGTCGGGACCAACGGAACATGCTCCCACACCACAAACGACTCCGCGTGCGACGACGGCAACGGTTGCACCACCGATACCTGTAATGCAGCAACTGGCTGCGTTAACACGGCGAACACCGGAGCGGCGTGTGGCAGTTCATCGGACACGGTCTGCGATAACCCGGACACCTGTGACGCGAACGGCGTGTGCCAGCCGAACAATGAGCCGGGCACGACGGTCTGTCGTGCGGATGCGGGTGCGTGCGACGTGCCCGAAAACTGCGACGGCGCGGGAAGTTGTCCGGCTGACTCCTTCGAGCCGGCGGGCACCGCCTGCGGCAGTTCATCGGATACTGTCTGCGACAATCCCGATACCTGTAACGCGACTGGCTCCTGTCAGACCAACAACGAGCCGAGCACGACGGTCTGTCGTGCGGACGCGGGGGCGTGCGACGTGCCCGAAAACTGCGACGGCGCGGGAAGTTGTCCGGCCGACGCCTTCGAGCCGGCGGGCACCGCCTGCGGCAGTTCATCGGATACTGTCTGCGACAATCCCGATACCTGTAACGCGACCGGCTCGTGTCAGACCAACAACGAGGCCAACGGCACCGCTTGCGATGACGGGACGGTGTGCGACGGACACGAGGTGTGTAGCAACGGCACCTGCAACCCAGGCACCCCGCTCAACTGCGACGATGGAAACGTGTGTACTGCCGACTCGTGCAACCCGACAACGGGCTGCGTCAACGTAGGCTCCTGCCCTGTTGACACGCAGATCGCTCCCACAGCCACCACCTGCTCGGATTACACAAGCGGGACAGCGGCTGATTTGACGGAGCTGCTCTACGGGACGAAAGGAGGTGCAATCAACTCTATAAGTCCGGGAGTGTTATTCCTCTATGATGGAATACACCTGGATTCGACAGGAAATATCGTCGTTACCCAGTCAGACGGTACGTGGACACGACTCCTCGGGGTGCACCAGGCACAGGTCGTGCTCTATAGCCTAAGCTGCACCAAACTGAATGTTGGCACCGTGTCGATAAGCGCAGATGGGAGTGTTGTGACCATCTCGGGTGTACCGGCCGGCGACTACATCCTGGGGATTAAGTACGATCCGACCACGTTGAAAGGGTATACACCGCCGGATCCCACCGCCACTTTCAGTTTCTCGGTGGTGGCCGGTGGCATCGGATCCGGAAGCGATAGCGTCGACGTGAAACCTAAGCCGTAGGACTCCTGACGTTAGGAGGAACTTTCCCCGGAGAGTTCTGCGGCTTTAAACCTAAACGGGCGAAAACGGCCCCCTTATGGAGGCCCGGCAGCGGGCCTCCTCTTTTTCGGAATTCCAATGAACATCGCAAGACGAGGCTGACACCCCCGAAGCCAGACCTCAGATCCTCCAAAGAACAATGAAAGGAATAGAACAATGATCGGGTTATGCAGAGCATTCCAAAATAATAATCGCTTGAAGTTGAATCACCGGTTGAATCTGTTGCTGGCACTGCCTTTTATCAGCCTGCTTTCGGCGTCGCCTTTGCAGGCTCAGCAGCCATCGACAGAGGATCTGCAGAAGGAAATCCGCGCCTTGGGCCAGACTGTCAAGGACATGCAGAAAGATCTTCAGGAGATCAAAGCCTTGTTATTGAGCCGGGCACCGGCGGGGCCGCCTCAAAACGTCGTCCTCGACCTCAGCAACAGTCCATCCCAGGGTGCGGCCACGGCCAAACTGACGCTAGTGGAGTTCTCAGACTATCAGTGCCCGTTCTGCGGCAGGCATGTCCGTGAGACTGCTGGTCAAATCGAGAAGGAATACATCACAACCGGAAAACTCCGACACGTCTTCCTGAACCTGCCTCTGGATATGCACAGGTTTGCATTTAAAGCAGCGGAAGCCGCCAACTGCGCTGGGGAACAGGGGAAGTATTGGGAAATGCACAACCGGCTGTTTGAGAACCAGACTAAGCTTGACCCGTTGACACCTCATGCGGAGGCAATCGGCCTCGACGTGCCGAAATTCGAGGAATGCCTGAACAGCGGCCGTCAGGCGGCAGCGATCCGCCGGGATATAGCCGCGGCTCAGCAGGCCGGAGTAAGCGGAACACCTACGTTCTTTTTGGCCTACACAGATCCCAAGAGCTCAAAGATCAAAACCGTCCGCAGACTGACCGGAGCGTTACCGTTCGCTACCTTAAAGGCTGAAATTGACAAGCTGATCGACGAGACCCCCGTAGCGCCTACAGTAAGGGTCGAGCCAAAGTAGAACTCCGACCGTCTAGCTCCGTGCTCATTCCGTTTTATATCTGTAGAGGAGATCGGTTTCCTCTTCCCTAAACGGTTGCACGACCGAACGTTGGCTCCATCGACTGTGCTAGAATTTTGGGAACTGAGGATAAAACTGCATGGCAAAGCACAAACCTGATAGCCACCCCGAGCCGGATCCGGGCAGACAGGCTTTAAAGCAGCCCTCGAAGAAATCTTCGGACGGATTGATACGCGTCGGGATTCTGGTGGGAGTCGCGTTATTGGTGGTTATCACCGCCCTGAATCTCTACGAGACGCGACGACAGCGGATTGAACTCAACGACCGAATCGCCCAGTTGGCGACGTCGGTCAACACAAAACCCGCTGCCCCCGCGCCACGCCCAACAGGACCAGATCCAGACAAGGTATATACGGTGAAGACCGAGGGAGCGCCGTTTCTGGGTCCGAGCGACGCACCGATCACGATTGCCGAGTTCTCGGAGTTCCAATGACCGTTCTGCGCGAGGGTCGGTCCGACCCTCGAACAGATTCGTAAGGCTTACGGCGACAAAGTACGTATCGTCTGGAAAAATTACCCGCTTGACATGCATCCATTTGCCCGGCCGGCAGCGGTCGCTGCGGAAGCAGCAAGCCGTCAGGGTAAGTTTTGGGAGTTCCACGATAAGCTCTTTGCGAATCAGAAGAAGCTCGCGATCGAGGACCTGAAGCAATACGCAAAAGAGGTCGGCCTCGACACGGTGCGATTCGAGAAGGACCTTATCGAGCCCGGAATGAAGAAGCGTATGGAGGACGATATGGCGGAGGCACGCTCGCTCGGAGTTACCGGCACCCCGGCGTTTTTCATCAACGGCCGCTTCCTCAATGGGGCCAAGCCGTTCCAGGAGTTCGCCACTGTGATCAACGCTGAACTCCAACGTCTGAACCTTCCTATCCCGCCGACCGCTAATGCCCAAGCGGGCGCTCCGGCCCCATCAGTGCCGAGCCGCTAATTGCTGCGCGGCCTCCAACGGCAAAGGACTTCGGGTAAGCCAATTTGAAGGCAGTTTCTGGAACAGGACGCCCATTGAAAGTTTCGTCAGATCGAGCAATGCCCGACAGACTCGTGCTGGGTTGGCCGCACTTGTGCGGTAAGCGTTAGTCTGCGATGCCTAAGGTAAGCGCGGGGCCTTTTCACGGCATTAGGGCAAGCGGGCTCTTTTGAGGAAGTTATTTCCGAAAGTGGATGACAGTTTGGCACTTTTGTGCTATACCTTCCTCCCAATAACTCTCCTAATAAAAAGTGCGGATCGGGAAGTTTCCGTTGTCTCTCGAGGCAACGACTCTGTTTAAGGGGTCAGACTATGATCAAAGCGAAAACTTTGACAGGCATCCTTGGTGCCTGCTTGTTTTTAACCATCGTTTCATCGGTTAGTGCGGATGTTGTTCACCCTAATAT
>JBKPJS010000105.1:0-8628 GCA_046730815.1 Acidobacteriota bacterium | reverse complement strand
TTACTAACCTCCTCTCACCCAGTCCTATCGATGATCAACCGGCAACTCGCTCGGCCGGTATCCATGTCATCGGCATAGAACTCGTTGGGAGCATCGCTTCAGATGGATCGAACGTCGGCACCAATCCGCCAAGTTTGGTGAATCCGGGAGGTACCAAGGTCTATACCTACTGGGCCACGCGTGAAGGAAACAACCTGATGTACAGCACGGCCGCGACCACGGGCGGCGAAGGTGATGGCGGCACGCTTTCCCAGGGATTATTCGGCAGCGTCAACGTCGAAGTGAAAGGCGCCGAGTGGTATCGCTCACAAGTTACTCAGGCAGACATGGCGCTGGCTAAAATCGGCACCACTCCAGGTGGCCAGCCGATCATCAATTACGATGCGGTGTATCCAGTAGGACATCCCAAGGCCGGCCAGCCGATCCTCAAGATGCTTAATGTCGACACGATCGTACATACGGACTTGAATGCGATCATCACCGGGCCCAACAAGGGACGCTTTCCAGCCGGAACCTACAGGGCGAATGCGACCGAGCCTGATCGCGATCGGCCTTTCCGCGAGTTCACCGTGGTCTATCACGATGAAATTCAGGACATACAGGCCTTTCCGCAGTTTCGTGATCCAGTTCTCAGCCACACACTCCACAGCGTCGAAGATAAGTTTGCTATCAACTACGGCGTGGCAGGCATAGGTGCAGAGATTCTGGCTAATCGACTCGGCGTCGGGCCGATGTTCAAGTGCACTGAGTGTAAGTATGAGGAGTTCTTCCTCTCGTCATGGACCATTGGTGACCCGGCTCAGATCGTGGATGTGCCAGCCAACACCACGGACAGCACTGGCAAGTTGATCACAGGGAGGAAGGCCACGAAGGTCTTGTATCCTGACGATCCATCGAATGTGCATCACAGCTATATCGGTGACCAGGTGAAGATGAGAGTCGTACATGCGGGACCGAAGGAGCATCACATTCACCACCTGCATGCGCACCAGTGGCTACAAACACCTGATGACGACAACTCGACTTATCTCGATAGTCAGGCACTCGGACCAGGTTTCGCATTTACTACTGAAATCGCTCACCGCGGATCGGGAAACCGCAACCAGGTTGTTGGCGATTCAATTTTCCATTGCCATTTCTATCCGCACTTTGCGGAAGGGATGTGGGAATTGTGGCGTTCGCACGACGTATTTGAGTCGGGAACAGTGCTCAACAGCAGCGGGATTCCAGTTGCCGGCGCGCGCGCGTTACCCGATGGCGAAATTCTCGCGGGTACGCCCACGCCTGCGATAGTGCCGTTGCCGACTTTGGCAATGGCGCCTATGCCCACGGCAACCGTGCCCGGCTATCCTTTTTTCAGTCCGGCTGTAGCCGGCCACCGGCCACCGCATCCGCCGCTCGACACGATCGATGACGGTGGATTGCAGCGTCACATCATCACTGGCGGTACTACACACCATGTCGAAACCCGTCTCGATTTCAGCAAGGATCTTATAACCGCTATCGCACAAGCGATTCCGGAGACAGGAACTGCGGCCGAAATAGCCGAGATGGCGTACCACGAAGTGCGTTTGCACCCAAGCTTCAAGCCCGATGGTACACCCGCGAACTTTATTCTCAATGGACTGCCCCGAAAGCCTGGTGCTCCTTTTGCCGAGCCGTGTATCGACGATAATGGCAACCCCAAGGGAACGCCGCGTACGTACAAGGCAGCCGCGTTTCAGCTTGATCTGAAACTCAATAAAGCCGGCTGGCACTTCCCGCAGTCGCGCATCCTGGCCCTCTGGGCCGACGTGGCTGCCACGAAGGCAGGCACCAAACCACCGGAACCGCTTTTCTTCCGTGCGAACACCAATGATTGCATCACGTTCTACCACACCAACCTGATCCCGAACGTTTATGAGCAGGATGACTTCCAGGTG
Source organism: Acidobacteriota bacterium (assembly GCA_046730815.1). Taxonomy (GTDB): domain Bacteria; phylum Acidobacteriota; class Blastocatellia; order Pyrinomonadales; family Pyrinomonadaceae; genus PSRF01. Next base: position 6,706 of record JBKPJS010000105.1, on the reverse strand, counting down.
CGCACGCCGACCGATGTCGTCGGCCAGCACATTCACCTGGTGAAATTCGACGTTACTTCGTCAGATGGTGCTGCTAACGGCTTCAACTATGAAGACGGCAGCTTTAGTCCCGATGAGGTAATCGAACGCATTCGGGCTATTCGCAAACAGAATGCATGTACCGGCGTTGATTCGGGCGATGCCCGAGACGGCACGTTCACTTGTCCGAAGGCCAAGGCGCATCCATTCTTCGGCACCCTCGGCGCGCAGACAACTGTGCAGCGTTGGTTTGCGGACGATACTCTTAACAACAACGGAGTAGATCGTACTCTCAGAACCGTTTTCACCCACGACCACTTTGGACCATCGACTCACCAGCAAGCGGGTCTTTATGCCGGCCTGGTAATCGAGCCGCAGGGTTCAGTGTGGAAGAATCCGGAAACTGGCGTCACGATGGGTACGCGCACATTGGATGGCGGACCGACGAGCTGGCAGGCAAATATCATCGAGCCAATCGCGGCAAACAGTCACCGCGAGTTCTTGTTTGAGTTCGCTGATTTCCAACTGGCTTATCAGGCCGGCGCCGGTATTGGCGCCAACGGGAAACCAATTGCTGATCCGCAACGGGTGATCAACCCGCCGATCAAAGACGAAGTAGGACTGCCTTTTCTCGTCGAGAACGGGCTTGTTTGTCCGGGCGGTGTTCCGGCGCCATGTCCGGAAGCAATCTCCGCTGCTGATCCGGGTACGATGAGCGTCAACTATCGTAACGAGCCGGTGCCTCTGCGCGTTCGCGATCCTAATACAAACACGCAGGCATTTGGCGCCCCCGGTGACTTGTCGAAAGTTTACAAATCAAACATCACCCGCGCCGATCCGCAGTTCAATGTTCAGCCAACCTTCTACCCACCCCTGACCAAGGGAGTGCAGCCGGGAGATCCGTTCACGCCGCTCCTGAGGGCCTACGAAAATGACAGAGTTCAGATTCGCATTCTCGTGGGAGCACACGAAGAAACACACAATATGACGATCAACGGTCATAAGTGGCTGCACGAACCGGGCACGCCACAGGATCCGTTAGCCATCAACAACTCCGGCTACAGAAACTCGCAGGTTGTGGGTATCTCCGAACACTTCGAGTTTCTCACCGGCAAAGAATCGATCATGGGCGGCCGCGCCTTCGTAGATTATCTCTACCAGAACAGCGCCTCAGTGGACGGACAATGGAACGGCGTCTGGGGCATTCTGCGAGTCTACAACGGCCGGAACGGATTAAAGTCCGACCTGCTCGCCTTGCCTAACAACGTGGAAGGCGCAGCGCCGCTGACCACTAACGATTCGTCGTTCCCGCTTGACTCAACCTTCCCGACCGGTGCAACGGACTTTGTCGATTCAACGGACTCTTCTGTCATGACGGATTCCGCACTGACAACAGATACCTCGCTGATGTCGGGCACGATGCTCGGTACTGCAACCACGGCTGTTTCGCCTGATTCAACGATGTCAACGTCCCAGTCTGACTTGATCGGTCCAATCCTCATCAATAACGTAGCGACGTCAAATCCGACTGACTTCCCGACGGGCAAGAGCCTCGGCGCTGGTGTCTGTCCGGGCGCTGCTCCGAAGCGGAGGATCAACGTAACAGCAGTCAATGCCTGGGCCCTTCCGACCGGCAAGCTGATTTACAACAGCCGCGCCGGAAACGGTGGAGCACTCAACGATCCGACGGCGATCATGTACTTCCGCAGTGAGGATATCGACTCCACTGGCAAGGTTAAGCCGGGTGTTCCAATCGAACCACTCGTTGTCCGTGCCAGAGCAGGGGAATGTATCCAGTTCAATCTAGAAAACCGGTTGCCCAACTCTTTACCGGATCTCGACGGCTTTAACACGATGCCGAACCTGATCTTCCATTTCAATGCTAATCAGGTGAGACCTTCGAAACAGGTTGGCTTGCACCCGCAACTGCTCGCTTACATCGTAGCGAACAGCGATGGGAAGAACGTCGGATTCAATCCTAACCAGACGGTTGGACCAGGCGGTCAAGTCAAGTACAGGTGGTACGCCGGCGACATCGTTGTAAATGGCACTCAGCGAATAGCGACACCGATTGAATTCGGCGCTACCAACCTGATCTCATCAGATCCGATCAAGCACAGTAACAAGGGTGCAATCGGCTCACTAATTATCGAACCGCAGGGATCGACCTGGATCGAAGATACGGGCTCGCGTGCGCAGGCAACAGTAACTAAGTCGGACGGTACGTCGTTCCGTGAATTCGTACTGCAATTCCAGACCGACATCAACATGAGGTTCGCAGATGGCCGCCCGGTACCAAACCTGGCAGGCCCGGGAGGCGCAGAGGATGCTGAAGACTCAGCGCAAAAAGCGATTAACTACCGCACTGAGCCACTCTGGAAGCGCATGAATTACCCGCCGGAAACTCCGTTTGAAACAACGAACACCTTCGACTTCACCAATGTGCTGACCAACGCCCTGGTCGGTGGCGATCCGCAAACACCGGTGTTCACCGCGCAGGCCGGTCAGGCAGTGAGGTTCCGAGTGTTAAATGCCAACGGGCACATGCGCAATAACGTGCTCAACGTGCACGGACACTTCTGGCAGGAGGAGCCTTACACCAACAACTCCAAGTCGATTGGCAACAATCCTCTCTCGGAGGTCAAGGGAGCTGTCTACGGGGTCGGACCCTCTTCACACTATGAAGCGATTCCGCTTAATGGCGCCGGCGGCGGACGCCGCGTCCCTGGCGACTATCTCTATCGTACTCAAGAGTCCTTCCAGTTTGACGGAGGAATCTGGGGTATCTTCCGAGTAACGCCATAACGATGGTCCAACTGCGATACGTCGCAAAAGGGACTTACCGAGTGCAGCCTGTCGCAAGGCAGGCTGCCCTCGTGTTCTTAAAGTTACTGCACTACAGGACAAGCTTGCACAAGCCAAATCAATCACGCTATCAGAGGAGTGCGAACATGCAACCAGATGCCCACCGACGAATCAATCGCCTAATGGTTCATCTCATTTTATTCACCGGCGTACTTCTTTTTGCGGCTGCTGCGCAAGCGCAAGAGCAGTCTAAAACACCAGCTCAAACACAGAAGATCGTGGAGCAGGGTGTTGCCATCGAGTTCACTGCCGATCCACTGACCCAGAATGTAAACACGATCAGGGCCGCCGAAGATGTCAACGTCAAATTTAAGGTCACTGACACCACTACCGGCACGCCCGTCAAAGGTTTAGGTCTGTCTGCGTGGATTAGCTTGCGCGAAGGCAATAAGGGGGGCGAGCCTGCGCAATGCCGCGAGAAGATCCAGTCGTATCTGACCGGCACCATGCGTGCCCGCCCCGACGTCGATCTGAATTCCTATTACCTCCTCGCCTTAAACAAAAGTGCGGATATCTCGGTCATCGATCCGCTGTTGGGATTTGGCGGAAGCAAACTGCTCACTCTCGTGATGATGAAAAGTCCTGGTGAAGACTGGCTGTTCACTCGTGACGGTGAAAAACTCTTCGTCACCCTGCCACTAATCAATCAGGTCGCGGTAATCGATACACGAAGTTGGAAAGTGACGAACTATATCGACGCGGGAACGAGACCGGCTCGCATCACCGTGCAGCCCGACCAGCAATACGTATGGGTCGGCAACGACAGCACCGAAAAAGAGGGCGGCGTCACAGTTATCGACACGACGAACCTCCAGGTCGCAACGAAGATCCCCACGGGCGCTGGAAAACACGATATAGTCATCAGCAACGACAACCGCTTCGCCTTTGTTTCCAATAGCGAAAGTGGAACCGTTTCGATTATCGATATCCGCAAGCTGGCAAAAATCAATGACGTCAAGGTTGGGCCAGAACCCGCCTCGATGGCTTTGTCTGAGTTGAGCAAAGCGCTCTACGTAGCGAGTGAGACTGATGGAACCATAACCGTGATCGGAGAACAGGACCAGCAGGTGCTCGCAAAAATGAAGACCAAACCCGGCGTGCGGTCGGTACGGTTTGCTCCAGGCGGGCGGTATGGTTTTGTGCTCAACACCCAAGAGAGCACGGTGAGCATCTTCGATGCGGCGTCCAATCTCATGCTTCATGAAGTGAAAGTCGGCAAGGCTCCCGATCAGGTTATCTTTAGCGACACCTTCGCATTCGTGAGATCGCTGGATACGGAGACCGTTGCAATGCTGCGGCTTGCGACGATCGGCAAAGAAGTGGACGTGACTGATTTTCCGGGTGGACAAGCAGCGCCGGGAAATGGTTCCGCTCCAGTGCGTGCTGATTCGATCGTGCGCGGGCCGGAAGGGAATTCCGTGATCCTGGCAAACCCGGTTGATAAGGTGCTTTATTATTATGCCGAGGGAATGGCGGCGCCGATGGGCAACTTTCAAAACTATCGACGTGAGCCGCTCGCGGTGTTGGTTGTCGATCGCAGCTTGCGCGAGACCAAACCCGGAATTTACTCCACGACGATTAAGTTGCCGGCCAGCGGCAATTACGACGTAGCGTTCGTGAATGATTCCCCACGCCTCGCCCATTGCTTCGAGCTTACCGCCGGCACGAACCCGTTGCTTAAAGAAGAGAAGCCGGTAGCGTTGCGCATGGAGCATCAATTGAAAGATTTAACCTTGCCGGTTGGCAAAGACTTCACGTTTCATTTCAAGCTCACCGATACCGCCACCGGCAATCCGAAATCAGATTTGAAAGATGTTCGAGTCTTGACGTTCCTGAGTTCGGGTGTCTGGCAACGCCGCGACATCGCGCGGTCGTTGAGAAATGGAGTCTACGAGATCAAGATCAACCTGCCTGAATCGGGCTTCTACAAGGTGTTTATCGAGTCTGCATCGATGGGCGTGCGCTACAAAGATCTTCATTACTTAATGCTACAGGCAATCGAGTCGAAAGACTCCGGAGGTAAATGAGAATGGCTAAAGGATCGATTCTATTAATCGCATTGCTGATGCTTGGCTCGATCCCAGCACAATCAGAACCGAGCGCGGTAGCGCAGGGTCAATCATTGACCTCTCATGCAGCTTCGAGTGGTAAAAAAGCCTACGTGTGCCCAATGCACCCTGAGATTAAATCAACCAAACCCGGCAAGTGCCCGAAATGCAAGATGGATTTGCGACTGGCCAAACCCGAGACCACCGCAGTTAAACCCGCCGAGTCTCCGGTGAACGACTCCGCTGAAACTTCTCGTTTGACTCGCAAGCTGGTTATTCCTGACGTGGAGGTGTTGGACCAAAACGGCAACGCGGTTCATTTTTACCAGGACCTCGTCAAGGACAAAACGGTGGCGATCAATTTTATCTTTACCAACTGCACCACCATCTGCCCGCCACTGGCAGCGACGTTTGCACGCGTCCAAAAGGAGATGGGCGATAAAGCCGGTAAGGACGTGCACTTCATTTCGATCAGTGTCGATCCCTTGACAGATACACCGGAACGCCTGAAGGCATGGGGCGCAAAGTTTAAGGCGGGCGAGGGTTGGACCTTCGTCACGGGGGAAAAACAGGAGATCGACAAGTTGCTCAATGCCCTCGGCGCGGCCGTATCGAAAAGAGAGGACCACACACCCGTGATGCTCATCGGTAATGACACCAAAGACGTCTGGACGCGCACGTATGGTTTGGCAAGAACAGGCCAGATTGTTGGGTTGATTCTCGATGTTATGATAGGAAAGGTTGATGAGTCTTCGACGGCGGCGGAGGCAAAGCCATGAAGTTGTGCAGCACACTCGTTCTATTTCTTTTGTTCTTATCGGTATCAGCTCTCGGTCAGAGTCCGGCTGCGACTCCGGCCCAAAAGCAGAAGCCAACAGCCCCCGCTTCGTTAGTACAAGCAGACGAGACTCCATCAGGGTCAACGCGTACACCTGCTGAGAAATATTTTTCAGACGTAGAGCTGATTAATCAGGACGGTAAGAAACTGCGCTTCTATAGCGACGTGCTTAAAGACAAAGTTGTGGTTATCAATGCGTTTTTCACGACCTGCACTGCCACTTGCCCGGCAATGAATCGCAATTTCGAAAAAATGCAGGAAGCGCTGGGCCAACGGCTGGGAAAAGACGCATTCCTCGTTTCGATCACTGTTGATCCTGAGACCGATACGCCGGCGCGTCTTAAGGAGTATGGCAACCGCTTTCATGCTCGCCCAGGTTGGACGTTTCTGACTGGCAAAAAGGAGAACGTCGACTGGGCGCTCTACAAGATTGGCCAGTACGTCGAAGCAAAAAACGACCACACAAACGTATTCATCATCGGCAACGAGCCGAAGGGACTTTGGAAGAAGGCCTTCGGGCTGGCCAACGCGGATGAGTTGATGCGGATCCTCGAAGATGTGATAAACGATCGATAGTTGTGCTTTTTGGGATGCCATTGTACGGGCGGCCCCCCGTGCCCGCCCAAGCTTTACCAACATTGATCTTCCTGAGCTCGGGCGGCCACGGGGGGCCGCCCCTACAGTTGCGCCGCACAGGTCCAAAATGATTCTCAGGCTTTTATTCGTTCTCATCGTCATCGTGGGGTTTTTAATAGTGAATGGTCTATCGCCAGTTCATTCACAGTCAGCCACCACCTCGAGACGGGAGCTCACGGTCCAGGAAAAGCGGGGCAAGGCTTTTTATCTTAGAGGTGAAAGCGCCTCGGGTCAGGAAGTCACCGCCATGGTGGGCGAGATCGATGTGCCGGCAAAGACTCTAACCTGCGCCGGCTGTCAT